>JAIRTY010000159.1 GCA_031254715.1 Nocardiopsaceae bacterium
GCTTGGGTATCCGCCTGTCTGTAAACGGCAGGCAGAGACAGCTGGCGAACACCCGCGACATGATTCTGGACGTTGCGAGCCTGGTCTCGCTGGCTTCCTCGGTAGCCACCCTGTATCCCGGGGATGTCATCGCCACCGGGACGCCTGCAGGTGTCGGTCCACTGCGCGATGGCGATACCGTGAGCATGGAGATCAGCGAGGTTGGGGAATTGACGATGCACGTGGTGCAGGGGACGGGTGGGGGAGACGCGCTGCCCTGGTTGCAGGCTGGACCGGCTTGATCCAGATCCGGTCCTCCTCCACGCCGGCCACGCTGTCGGGACGAGTGATCCGAGCCGGGTCGAGCAGCTCTCCGTCGGGCCGGGCTTCCGGTAGCGCGCGGTGAGCGCCGAAATGACGGGGCCGGCTGCCGGGGCGGCGCCTCCGCAGGTTCCACCCGCCGAGCGCCGGCACGTTCTCGACCTCACGCTGCTGAGCGCGGCGCATGCCGTGACCCACGTCCAGCCGGTCGTCTATCCGCTCGTCTTTCCGTTCGCCATGCAGGCGCTCGGCTTCGGGTTCCCGCAGATCGGATTGCTCCTCGCGGTGAGCAACCTCGTCTCCGGCGTGCTCCAGGGCGTCCACGGCTGGTTGTCGAGGTGGGTGAAACGAAAGACCCTCTGCGGCGCCGGCAACATCCTCCTCGGCGCCTCGATGGCCATCTCCGGGCTGGCGAGCAACTTCGGGGTCTTCACCGGCGGCCGGGTGCTGGGCGGGGTCGCCGCCAGCCCCCAGCATCCGGTGGCCGCCTCGCTGATGTCGGACTGGTACCGGCGGAAGGGACGCGGCTCCGCCTTCTCCGTCCACTTCTCGGGTGGCAATGTCGGGACGCTCCTCGGCCCGGTGCTGGCTGGCTTCCTGCTGCCCCATCTGGGCTGGCGGGCGACGCTGATGGTGTTCGGGTTGCCCGGTGTCGTCATCGGGGCCCTCGTTTGGATCTTCCTCGACGATCGACGTGCTGCCGGAGATCTGGGCACCCAGCCCGCACGACCCGCCCAGGGGACGTCTCGGTACCTGGCCGCCGTCCGCCGGCCCGACGTGCTCCTTCTGGTCCTCGCGCGGGCGATCACCTCGGGCGGCCGGGGGATCGGCATCGTGCTCACGTTCGTGCCTCTTTACCTGCTCGGCGTCGTCAAGCTGTCGACGCAGCAGACGGGCTTCTTCGTCAGCCTGCTGGCGCTGGGCAGCGTGGTGGGGCCGCTGCTGGCCGGGCGCCTCGCGGACCGGGTGGGTCGCAAGCAGGTGGTGATCGCGTCCCTGCTCACCGCGGCGGTGGCGACGGTGGGGTTGATCGCCGCCGAGCGGAGCTTCGCCGTGATGGTCGTGGCGCTGCTGCTGATGGGGATCGCGGTCTACAACGAGAGCCCGCTGACGCAGGCCATGGTGGCCGACGTGAGCCCGCCGGACGAGCGGGAAGGGGCGTTCAGCGTCTACTTCGTCGTGTCCTACGTGGCTGGCGCGCTGTGGGCCGGGGGGATGGGGCTGATGATCCCGCGCTTCGGGTTCACCGCGGTGTTCGCGCTCATGGTGGCGTCCTACGTGGTGAGCAGCTTCGTCCTTCTGTTCGTGCGCCAGGGCGGGCGGCCGGCTTCGCCGGCGAACGCCTGAACCAGGAGCCTGCCTCTCGAATTGGACTGGGCGGCTCGCCCACAGCGACGTGGCAGGATCGAAACCAGCCGGAGCCACCCCTGGAGCGCCGGCCGGTGTGCCGAGTCCGGGTTCGGTGCGGCGCCGCCTCCGAAGGCGAAATGCAAGACCAGCCTTATCAGTTTATCCTTAAGAAGTGACCACCGTGGATGCCCAGCCGGACGTCCAGGAGGTGGCGGGAGCCCTGCGGACGAGCATCGGCCTGCTCCACCGGCGTTTCCGGCAGTCCCGGCCGGCCGGAGAGCTCACGCTGCCGGAGAGCTCGGCACTCACCCGCCTGGACCGCCACGGCCCGACCACCCCGAGCGCCCTGGCCCGGCTCGAGCAGATCAGCCCGCAGTCGATGGGAGCGACGCTCGCCGCGCTGGAGCGGCGGGGGCTCGTCGAGCGGCGGTCCGACCCCGAGGACAGGAGGCGCGCCATACTCCTGCCCACCGACGCCGGGCGACAGCTGCTGCAGGACAAGCGGAGCGCCCGCACCGCGCAGCTCGCCCAGGCGCTTGCGAGCGAGTTCACGCGCGCGGAGATCGAACACCTGCGGGCCGCCGCACCGCTGCTCGAACGGCTGGCGCACAGCATCTGATGCCGGCGGCCGCTCGCACCCCCGAGGGCGACCGCTACAAGTGGGTGGCCCTTTCCAACACGACGATGGCCGTGTTCATGGCGCAGCTCGACGCCTCCATCGTGATCATCGCGCTGCCTGCCATCTTCCGCGGCATCAACCTCGACCCGCTGGCGGCGGCCAACATCGTCTATCTGCTCTGGATGATCATGGGGTACCGGCTCGTCCAGGCGGTGCTCGTCGTCACCCTGGGGCGCATCGGCGACATGTACGGCCGGGTCCGCATCTACAACGCGGGCTTCGCCGTGTTCGCGTTCGCCTCCGTCCTGCTGTCGATCGATCCGTTCACCGGCGGACGGGCGGCCGTGTGGCTGATCGCCTGGCGGGTGCTGCAGGCGTTCGGGGGCTCCATGCTCACCGCCAACTCGGCGGCGATCCTGACAGACGCGTTCCCCCGCGGCCAGCGTGGCCTGGCGCTGGGGACCAACCAGATCGCCGCGATCGCGGGCCAGTTCGTCGGCCTCGTCGCGGGAGGGCTTCTGGCGGCGGTCGACTGGCGCGCGGTGTTCTGGATCAACGTGCCGGTCGGGGTGCTCGGGACGATCTGGGCCTACCGCCATCTGCAGGAGCGCGGCGAGCGGCACCGCGGCCGCCTCGACTGGTGGGGCAACGTCACGTTCGCGGTCGGGCTGGGCGCGATCCTGGTCGCCGTCACGGCCGGCATCCAGCCGCACGGTGGGCACACCATGGGCTGGACGAACCCCCTGGTGCTGGGCACGTTCGCCGGAGGCGCCCTGCTGCTGGCGGCGTTCCTCGTGATCGAGACGCGCGTGGCGGAGCCCATGTTCCGGCTCGGCCTGTTCCGCATCCAGGCCTTCGCCGCCGGCAACGTGGCCGGCCTCGCGGTGGCGATCGCCCGCGGCGGACTGCAGTTCATGCTCATCATCTGGCTGCAGGGGATCTGGCTGCCCCTGCACGGCTACGACTACAGCGAGACGCCGCTGTGGGCCGGCATCTACCTGCTGCCGCTGACCGCCGCCTTCCTGCTCGCGGGTCCCGTGTCGGGAATGCTTTCCGACCGGTTCGGCGCGCGGGGCTTCGCCACCGCCGGGATGCTCGTGTTCGGCGCCAGCTTCATCGGCCTCGTCCTGCTGCCGGTCGACTTCCCGTACTGGGCGTTCGCGCTGCTCATCACCGTCAACGGGATCGGCGTCGGGATGTTCAGCTCGCCCAACTCCTCCTCGATCATGAGCAGCGTGCCGCCGGCCGAACGCGGCGTGGCGTCGGGCATGCGCTCGACGTTCCAGAACTCCGGGATCGCACTGTCGATCGGGGTGTTCTTCTCGCTCATGGTCGCCGGCCTGGCTACCAGCCTTCCGAGCACGTTGACGGGCGGGCTGGAGCAGCAGGGCGTGCCGGCGAGCGTCGCGCAGCAGATCGGGAGCCTACCTCCCGTCTCGTCGCTGTTTGCGGCCGTGCTCGGGGTGAACCCGGTGCAGCACCTCCTCGGCGCGAGTGGCGTCCTGGCCTCGCTGCCCGCCGCGAGCCAGCAGGTCCTCACGGGCCGTCAGTTCTTCCCGTACCTCATCTCGGCGCCGTTCCACCAGGGACTGGTCGTCGTGTTCACGTTCAGCGCCGCCCTGTCGCTGCTGGCCGCCGTGGCCTCGCTGCTGCGCGGGGGCCGGTCTGAAACCGCGGACCTGCCCCGCGCGGCTGCCTACGGAAGGGACGACAAGCGACCGGTTTCAGGCAGCTAGGTCACTGGGCCGTCTGCCGGCAGATGGACCCTTCCTGGCCAACGCAAACGGCCACTTGCCGGCGAATGGCCCACTTCAGGTCGCGTCCCGAGCCTGGCTTAGCGAGCGCTTTCGCGCCTCGGCGAGCCGCTGCCTGAGGCCGGCCAGGCTCCCCAGCCGGTGGCGCCGCCGGGCAGCCGAGTAGGCGAGCACACCGACGAACACCGCGATGCCGCTGCCAAACGTGCGTTGCAGGATCGCCGCGGCGGCCGCCGCCCCCGGGCTCATGCCGGTCCAGACGAGCAGCGCGACCAGGCCGGCCTCACTGACGCCCACCCCGCCGGGTATCGTGCTCAGCGCGCCGCCCGCGAACGCGAAGGTCAGGACGAACGCCGCCAACGTCCAGCTCAGCTGCCCGGGCTCGAGCTGCTGGGCGATCAGCCAGAACGCGGTCACGGTGATCGCGGCTCGCAGCAGGTCGAGCAGAAGGCCGGCAAGGGTCCGGGGCCGGCTCAGGAGGACCAGCGTGTTGCGCTGGAGCTCCTGGAGCTGGCGCTGGAGAGGCCGCGTCGCGGGTAGGCGGCCGATCAGCGCGTCGAGCAGTCGGAACACGGGCTCGACGGTGAGGACGACGATCACGAAGATCACGCCGGCCACGAGAAGGAGCGCCGGTCCGATGCCCGCGCCGAGCGCCACGATC
>JAIRTY010000161.1 GCA_031254715.1 Nocardiopsaceae bacterium
CGTGAGTACCAGGACATCGCCTACGCGCGCTACCGGACCGTGGTTGAGCTCGACGGGCAGGCCGCGCACCCGGCCGAAGCGCGCTGGCTCGACCTGGGCCGCGACAACGCCAACGCCGCCTCCGGTCAGCTCACGTTGCGGTTCGGCTGGGCGGACGTCTCGCAGCGGCCTTGCCTCACAGCCGCCCTGGTCGGCGGCACCCTGGGGCACCGGGGCTGGCGGGGCCAGTTGCGCCGGTGCGGCCCTGCCTGCCCGCTCCAGGGCGGCTGATTCGATCAGCGTTACGACTTTTACCCCTCATGAGGGGTAAAAGTCGTAAAGATCATGGGAGGTGGCGTGGGGATGGCGGTGGTGGTTACTTGATGAGGCCTAGGTAGACGAGGCTGGCGAAGCCGACCACCAGGCAGTAGATGCCGAACGGGGTGAGGGTGCGGGTCCGGAAGTAGCGGACCAGGAACCGCACCGACAGGTACGCGCCGATGCCGGACAGGATGCTGCCGAGCAGGATCGGCCCGTGGATGCCCTTGCCCAGCGGGCCGAACAGGTCCGGGATCTTCAGCACGCCCGCTGCCAGGATCACCGGGGTGGCGAGCAGGAAAGCGAACCGGGCCGCGTCTTCGCGGGACAGCCCGCGCACCATGCCGGCCACCATCGTCACGCCGTCCCGGCTGATGCCCGCCAGCAACGCCAGGATCTGCGCCAGGCCGATGATCACGGCCTCGATGTATCCGACCCTCGAGAGCCGCTGGTCGGACTCGATCGCCAGGGCCACTTCCTCGTTGCGGATCACCGGCTGGCTGGCTGCGTGCCGGCCGGCGCCCGGGCGGCCGGTGCCGGGGGGACCAGCGTCGGGGGGACCAGCGCCGGGGGGACCAGCGCCCGCCCGGGCCGCCCCGGGCTGGCCCATGCCGGGCTGGCCTGCCCCCGGGCGGGCGGCCGCACTGAGGCTCCGCGCCCGCTGCGTCCGCTGCGCAGCCGCGATCTCCTCGTCGGCCGCCAGCGACTTGCGGCGCCGGAACTTCTCGCCCGCGATCAGGATCAGGCCGTTGATCACCAGGAACCCGGCCGCGTAGATGGGGTGGCCGAAGATCACCCGGAACTGGTGCTCGGCCACCAGCCCCACCAGCCCGACCGGGATCGTCGCCAGGATGACCATCCATGCCAGCCGCTGGTTCGGGTCGGTCAGGGAGAACCGCCGGGTGCCGGGCGCTGGCACGGCGAACTGCCCGAGCGAGGTGAAGAACCCGCCGATGATCCTGATCCAGTCCCGCCAGAAGTAGATCAGCAGCGCGATCGCGGTGGCCACGTGCAGCCCGACGATGAACGCCAGGTACGGTGACTCGGGCGCGGCGACGTTGAGGTCTTTCGCCCAGCTCCCGCCGATGATGGCCGGGATCAGCACGTTGTGGCCCAGGCTGGAGACGGGGAAGAGCTCGGAGACGCCCTGGACCAGGCCGACGACGGCCGCCTCCAGGTAGGTCAGATGGGTCATGAAAGGCCTCTCGGCACCGGGTCAGCTATTGTCGGGCGCATCCCGCCGCCGGACGGCCGGCTCGCGCACGACTCATGGTACGGAAGCCGGACCTGGCCGGTTCGCAGCGCCGGTCAGGTTCTGGCCTGGCCTATCCCTGCTGCTCACCCGCTGAGCCGCTGTCACCGCGGGTGCCTGGCACAGCGGCGGTGCCGGCCGGACGGGGGCGGCGGCCGATCTTGGAGCCGAGCCAGACCAGCGGATCGTACTTGCGGCCGGCGACGCGCTCCTTCATCGGGATCAGCGCGTTGTCGGTGATCTTGATGTTCTCGGGGCAGACCTCGGTGCAGCACTTGGTGATGTTGCACAGGCCGAGTCCGAAGTCGTCCTGGGCGATGTCGCGCCGATCGGCCTCGTCGGCCGGGTGCATCTCCAGCTCTGCGACCCGCATCAGGAACCGCGGGCCCGCGAAGGCCCGCTCGTTGTCCGCGTGGTCACGGATCACGTGACAGACGTTCTGGCACAGGAAGCACTCGATGCACTTACGGAACTCCTGCGATCGCTGCACGTCCACCTGCTGCATCCGGAACTCGCCGAGCCCGACCGCCGGGTCGGGGGTGAACGACGGGATCTGCCGCGCCTTGACGTAGTTGAACGACACGTCGGTGACCAGGTCCCTGATAACCGGGAAGGTGCGCAGCGGGGTCAGGGTGACCGGCTGGCCCGGCTCGAACACCGACATCCTGGTCATGCACGCCAGCCGCGGCTGGCCGTTGATCTCCATCGAGCAGGAGCCGCACTTGCCGGCCTTGCAGTTCCAGCGGACGGCGAGGTCGCCGGCCTGGGTCGCCTGCAGCCGGTGCAGCACGTCGAGGATCACCTCGCCCTCGTTGGCCTCCACCTGGAAGTCGACCAGCTCGCCCTGCCCCGCGTCGCCCCGCCAGACCCGCAGGGTCACCTTCTCGCCCATCAGTGCTTCTCCTCTGCCGCCACGGCCGCGGGCAGTTCCTCGTCCGTCAGGTACTTGGCCAGTTCGGCGCGGTCGAACAGCGCCAGCAGGTCCTCCCGGATCGGCGCCATCGGCTGCTGCGTGAGCCCCACCTGGTCACCGTCCAGCGAGCAGATCAGGTTGACCTTGCGCCACTGCGACGACATGGCAGGGAAATCGTCGCGGGTATGCCCGCCCCGGCTCTCCTGCCTGGTGAGTGCCGCCTGCGCCACGCACTCGGCGATCACCATGATGTTGCGCAGGTCCAGCGCCAGGTGCCAGCCGGGGTTGTAGCCCTTCCCGCCCTCCGCGCTGACGTTCGCGGCCCGGGCGCGGAGCTTCTCGAGCTCGGCGAGCGCGGTCTTGATCTCATCTTCCCGGCGGATGATGCCGACCAGGTCGCTCATGGTCTGCTGGAGCTCGGTGTGCACGGCGTAGGGGTTCTCGCCGCCCTGCCGCTCCAGCGGCGCGACCACCTCGCCTTGCGCCGCGGTGATCTCCGCTGCGCTGACGGCGGGGCGGTCGGTCAGCCCGGCCAGGTACTGTACCGCGCCCATCCCGGCCCGGCGGCCGAAGACCAGCAGGTCGGACAGGGAGTTGCCGCCCAGCCGGTTGGAGCCGTGCATGCCGCCTGAGACCTCGCCGGCCGCGAACAGGCCGGGTACGGATGCGGCGCCGGTGTCCGGCTCCACCTCCACCCCGCCCATCACGTAGTGCTGGGCCGGGCCGACTTCCATCGGCTCCTTCGTGATGTCCACGTCCGCCAGTTCCTTGAACTGGTGGTACATGGACGGCAGCCGGCGCAGGATCTCGTCGGCAGGCAGCCGGGAGGCGATGTCAAGGAACACCCCGCCGTGCGGCGACCCGCGACCGGCCTTGGCCTCGGCGTTGATCGCCCGGGCCACCTCGTCTCTGGGCAGCAGCTCCGGCGGCCGCCGGTTGTGGTCCGGGTCGTCGTACCAGCGGTCGGCCTCCTCCTCGGTCTCCGCGTGCTGGTCCCTGAACACGTCCGGCACGTAGCCGAACATGAACCGCTTGCCCTCGGAGTTGCGTAGCACCCCGCCGTCGCCCCTGACTGACTCGGTGACCAGCAGGCCCCGCACCGACAGCGGCCACACCATGTGGGTGGGGTGGAACTGGACGAACTCCATGTTCATCAGCTTCGCCCCGGCCAGCAGCGCGAGCGCGTGGCCGTCGCCGGTGTACTCCCAGGAGTTGGAGGTGACCTTGAAGGTCTTCCCGATCCCGCCGGTGGCCAGGATGACCGCTGGCGCCTCGAACAGGACCAGCCGCCCGCTGTCGCGGAAGTACCCGAACGCCCCGGCGATCCGCCCGGCTCCGTCCTTGACCAGCCGGGTGATCGTGGTTTCCGCGAAGACCTTGATCATGGCCTCCGGGTCGCCGTGCTCGGCCGCGTCCTCCTGCTGCAGCGCGACCACCTTCTGCTGCAGGGTGCGGATCATCTCCAGCCCGGTGCGGTCGCCGACGTGTGCGAGCCGCGGGTACTCGTGGCCGCCGAAGTTGCGCTGGCTGATCTTGCCGTCCTTGGTGCGGTCGAACAGCGCGCCCCAGGCCTCAAGCTCCCACACCCGGTCCGGGGCCTCCTTGGCGTGCAGCTCGGCCATCCGCCAGTTGTTGAGGAACTTGCCGCCGCGCATCGTGTCGCGGAAGTGAACCTGCCAGTTGTCCCTGGGGTTCATGTTTCCCATCGCGGCGGCGCAGCCGCCCTCGGCCATGACCGTGTGCGCCTTGCCGAACAGGGACTTGGAGATGACGGCGGTCCGCTTGCCGGCGAGCCGCGCCTCGATCGCCGCCCGCAGCCCGGAGCCGCCCGCGCCCACCACCACGACGTCGTAGGAGAGTCGCTCAATGTCGTCAGTCATCACGATGCCCGCTTAGTTGAAGATCCTCGGGTCGCTGAACACGCCTGCTGCCAGCAGCGCGATGTACAGGTCGGTCAGCATCAGCGTGCCGAGCGTGGTCCAGGCGAACTGCATGTGGCGCGCGTTCAGCCACGAGACCCTGGTCCAGGCCCAGTACCTGACGGGGTGCTTGGAGAAGTTCTTGAGGCGGCCGCCGGTGATGTGCCGGCACGAGTGGCAGCCGAGCGTGTAGCCCCACAGCAGGACCACGTTCACCAGCATGATGAGCGTGCCGAGCCCGAGCCCGACGCCGCCGGTCTTGCCGTGGAAGGCCTGGATCAGGTCGTAGGTGTTCAG
Source organism: Nocardiopsaceae bacterium (assembly GCA_031254715.1). Classification (GTDB taxonomy): domain Bacteria; phylum Actinomycetota; class Actinomycetes; order Streptosporangiales; family Streptosporangiaceae; genus JAIRTY01. Next base: position 4,679 of record JAIRTY010000161.1, read on the forward strand.
CACCGAGACCGCCACCGTGATCCAGAAGAAGTACCGGTGCAGATTCTGCATGATCAGCGGGAACCTGGTCTCGCCGGAGTAGGTCGCGTGCGGCTCGCGCACGGCGCACGCGGTCGGCGCCTGCCAGAACGACCGGTAATAGGCCCGCCGGTAGTAGTAGCAGCTGAGCCGGAAGCCCAGGATGAACGGGAGCGACACCAGCGCGTACGGGATGATCGGCGGGAGCGCCGGCAGCCATGTCCCCAGGCTGGCCGACCCCGGCACGCATTCGCCATTGATGCAGGGCGAATAGAACGGCGTCAGGTAGTGGTATTGCGGCACGTAATACCAGTGACCCATGAATACGCGCACGGTCGCGTACGCCACCCATATCGTCAGCAGCGTGGCGGTGACGGCCGGCACCCGCCACCATGGGTCCTTCCGGAGCGTGCGCTCCGCGATCTGCGCGCGTGTCCTCGCCGGCGCTGCCGTTACCTGCGTCATTGACAGAATCTCCGCCCTGGGCCACCGGGTTCCAGGGGTCGCCCCCTGGGCTAGTACCGTGCCACCCGCGATGCGGGCCCGCGGGGCCCGCGCTCGCATGTTGCGGGTGAACCCTATTCCACATGGATATCACCGCGTGCTACCGGATCGGGAACCGGCCGCTGTGACTCTTGCTACAGCCGCTGTGAGCTTTGCTACACCGCAGCCCGGCCCGCCGCCGCGCCCGGGCCCGCCGCCGCGCCCCGGCCCGCCGCCGGGCCCGGTCCGCCGCCCAGAGCCTGCCGCAGGAAGTCCACCTGGAGCAGCAGCAGGTTCTCAGCGACCTCTTCCTGGGATGCCATGTGGGTGACCCCGGACAGCGGCAGGACCGAGTGCGGGTAGCCGGCGGCGAGCAGCGCCGACGACAGCCGCAGCGTGTGCGCCACGGTCACGTTGTCGTCGGCGAGCCCGTGGATGATCAGGAGCGGGCGCCGGGTCACGTCGGCGCCGTGCAGCCGCTGCGCGTCCCGGATCGGCGAGCACGCCTCGTAAGGGCCCGGATCCTCATCGGGATGGCCGAGGTAGCGCTCGGTGTAGTGGGTGTCATACAGCAGCCAGTCGGTCGGCGGCGCGCCGGCGACCGCGGCGTGGAACACGTCCGGCCGCCGCAGCACAGCGAGTGCGGCCAGGTAACCGCCGAACGACCAGCCCCGGATCCCCACCCGGGTGGTATCCAGGTCGCCGCACCGGTCCGCGGCGGCGGCGAGCGCCTCGACCTGGTCCGCCAGCACCGGCCCGGACAGGTCGTGCCAGACCGCCCGGTCCCATTCCGGGCCCCGGCCCGGGGTCCCGCGGCCGTCGGCGATCACCACCGCGAACCCCTGCTCGGCCAGCCACTGCGAGGTGAGGAACGCGCTCCTGGCGGCGACCACCCGCTGCCCGTGCGGGCCGCCGTAGGGATCGAGCAGTACCGGCAGCTTGCCAGCGCCGGGCTCATGCCAGGACGGGAGCAGCAGCGCGGTGGGGATTGCCCGGGACCCGGCCGCGAACAGGGCTGGCTGCGGGACCGGCAGCTGCGGGGCCTCGGCCAGGGAGGCGATGCGGGCGGTTTCGGTGGCCGCCACCGGGGAGAGCGCCGGCCCGTCCCCCGCGGCGGGCATTCGGGGGGGTTTGGGGGGGTCGTCCCCCCGGGCGGGCCCG
>JAIRTY010000194.1 GCA_031254715.1 Nocardiopsaceae bacterium
GCCCGGGTGATCACCCGGGCCTACGCCGGCAGCGAGGCCGCCGAACTGCGCACCTGCTACACCCGCAACCCCGAGCGCCGGGCCGCCTTCGCCGCCGAGTTCGGCTGCGGCCAGGACGAGTCGCTGGCGGCTGTCCTGGCCCGTGACGACGTGGACGCGCTGGTGGTCACCGCCCCCAACGACCAGCACGCCCCCATCATCGAGGCGGCCGCAGCGGCCGGGAAGCACGTCTACACCGAGAAGCCGGTTGCGGTAGGGCTGGCCGACGTCCGGCGCATCCGCCGGGCGGTCGGCGCCGCGCGGATAGTGTTCGCCTGCGGCCACAGCGCCCGGCGGCTGGCCGGGCTCCGGACGATGAAGCGGCTGATCACCAGCGGCGAGACGGGCTCGGTTTCGATGGCTGAAGCCGTGTTCGGCAATGAGCGCGGGCTGGAGCTGAAAGAGGGCGACTGGCGGGCCGACCCGGCCGCCAGCCCTGGCGGGCCGCTCACCCAGCTCGGCATCCACCAGATCGACAATCTCCAGTACCTGCTCGGGCCCGCCCGCCGGGCGGTCGCCATGGGCCAGGCGCCCCGGCCCGGTATCGCCAACGAGCTGGCGGTGGGGGTGCTGCTGGAGTTCGCGGACTCACTCGGTTACCTGGGCTGCAACTGGCTGTCCCCGGGAAGCTTCACGCTCGACCTGTACGGGACGGCGGCGCGGCTGCGCTTCGAGCTCGATTTCAGCTGGTGGAGCAAGTCGGCGCAGACCGACGACCACACCCGGCTGACCCGTACGGTCATCGCCGCCGACAGCGCCAACCCGGATGCGCGGGTCTTGCGCACCGGCGAGGTGCCGCTACCGCGGCACGATCACCTGCGGGAGCAGATCGAGGAGTTCGCACGCGCCATCCAGGGCACGGCGGAAGTCGAGGTCGGCCTGGCCGAGGCGGTGTCCAACGTGGCGGTGCTGCAGGCCGCGGCCAGGTCGCTGGCCAGCGGCCGCCCCGTCGAGGTCGATGAGATCCTGGCCGAGATCGGGGACTGAGGCCCCGGCCGTCACTCGTCCCGGCACCCGCCGGCCCGGGTGACGGTCACCACCGACGAGAGCGAACGGAGGCGGCCCGGATGAGCACCGCCACGCCCGGCCGGCGTTTCGACGAGCTGACCGATCCCGAGATCGCCGCGGCGCTGGCCCGCAGCCCGCGGGCCGTGCTGCCGATGGGGAGCGTGGAACAGCACGGGCCGCATCTGCCCACCGGCACCGACTTCTTCGCGGCCACCGCCATCGCGCTCGCGGTGGCCGGGCACATCGATGCGCTGGTGCTCCCGCTGTGCCCGCTCGGCGTGACGCCCATGCACATGCCCTATCCCGGCACCGTGTCGCTGCGCCCGGCGACCCTGCAGGCGGTGGTGACCGACATCGGCGCGTCCCTCGCCGCCCACGGCTGCCGCGAGCTCGTCATCCTCAACTGGCACGAGGGCAACATCCCGTCGCTCGCGCTCACGGCCGAGCACCTGCACCGTGACGTTGGCCTGGCCGTCGTGGTCGTCCAGGCCTGCTACGTGGCCGAGGAGCGCTACGGCCCGGCGGCCGGCGGCCTTACCCATGGCGGGAAGATCGAGACCTGGTCGGTCCTGAGCTGCCGCCCGGACCTGGTCCACCTTGACCGGGCCGCAGGCAGCGGGGACCGCCGGCTGGGAGAACTGGCGGACCGGCTCCGGCGGGACCGTTCCTTCCAGCCGGTGCTCACCGATGTCCGGACGATGTCAGCGACCGGCTGGTACGGCAACCCGGAGGGGGCAACCGAGCAGGAGGCGCGGGAGTTCGTCGCCGATCTCGGCGCTGAGATCGCCGCCAGGCTGCGGGGGGTGCTGGCGGCACTCGCCGAGGTGCAGCCGGGCCCGGCCCGGACGGCATCGCCGTGAGCAGAGTGATCCCGGCGGGCTCGGGACGCCAGCTGTCCCTGCCCGGCCGCTTCGCCCGGGAACTGGTATCCGCCGCTGAGGGCGGCTTCGCAGTGACCGTCCGGCACGTGACCATCCCGCCGGAGCGCCCCGGTGCTCAGCGGCGCCGGCCGCACCGGCACGAGGGCTGTGAGGAGGTCATCCTCATCCTGGCGGGCACCGGCGAGTTCGAGGCCGGCGGTACCGCGACGCCGGTCGGCGCCGGGGACGTCATCGTCGTCTCGCCCGGGGAGCCCCACCGCACTCGCAACACCGGCCCTGCCGACCTGGTCAGCCTGTGTTTCTTCCCGGTACCTGACCTGCCGCGAGTGACCACCGAAGTGCCCTGGCCGGACCCGGCCTGATGACCGCCGACGTCATCTGCCTGCGGCCGGCCGCGGACTTCTCCGAGGTCGGCGTCGAGGTGCCCGCCGGCCTGCGGATCCGATTCGCCGAGCCGGGGCAGGGGCCAGCGGCCGACCTCGCCACCGCGCGCGCGGTCGTGCTCGCCTCGGTCGGCCCCAGGCTGGAGCGGGCCTGGCTGGACCGGGTCAGCAGGCTGCAGCTGGTGCAGTTCACCGGGGCGGGGGTGGACCGCATCGGCGACTCCTGCGCTCACCGGCCGGAGGTGGCGGTGGCCAACGTCCCCGCCGCGAACGTCCGCGAGGTCGCCGAGTACGTGCTGCTGGCCGCGGGCACCCTGCTGCGCCGGCTGGCATTCGCCGACCGGGAGATCAGGGCCGGGCGTTACCGCGAGGCCCGGGCGCAGCTGGCCCCCGCCGCCGTGCGCAGCCTGCACTCGCGCACCGTCGGCGTGATCGGGCTGGGGCGGATCGGCCAGGCGGTGGCCAGGTTGCTGGCCGCCACCGGCGCGACGGTCGTCTACGCCGACCCGGCCCCGCCCGACCCGGCGGCGGCCCAGGCGCTGGGACTGGCCCGGCTGCCGCTCGACGACCTGCTGGCCCGGTGCGATGTGGTCACGCTGCACGTGCCGCTGCTGCCCGCCACCCGCGGCCTGATCGGAGCGGAGCGGCTCCGCCGGCTGCCCCGGGGCGCGCTGCTGATCAACGCCTCCCGCGGCGGAGTAGTGGACGAGCAGGCTCTGGCCGGCGCGCTGGCCGACGGTCACCTCGGCGGGGCGGCGGTGGACGTCTACGCCCAGGAACCGCCGCCCGCGAGCTCCCCGCTGCTGCGCCTGCCGCCGGCGGCGGCGGAGCGGGTGCTGCTCACCCCGCACATCGCCGGGGTGGCCTACGAGGCCGCGCGGGAGCTGTACTCCCGGGCATGGGCGAACGTCTGCCGCGTGCTCATCGAGGGCCTGCCCGCCGAGCACCAGGTCCGCGCCTGACGGCACCCTAGGCCGGCGCCCCGAGCGCGGACGGCGCGAACGGTGCCCCGTGGCCGGGGACGATCAGCGACGGCGCCCGTTCCAGCAGCCGGGCGCGGGAGGTCTCCAGCAGTGGCTGGTCTTCAGCGAGCGGGTCTTCGGCCGGCCCGGCCTGCGACCACCACAGGTGGGTGCAGGCGGTCAGCCCGTCCCCGGCCGCGACCAGCGTCGTGATGTCCTGCGCGGTGTGGCCGGGAGTGGCCATCAGGGTGACGGACGGTGATACCTGGAAGCCGTCGGCGGGGCGGTCGGTCCAGACGTCATCCTGATAGATCGCCCAGAAGTCGTGAAACCGGGCCCGCGCGAACAGCGCCGCGTTCAGGGTGTGGTCGGGATGGTGGTGACTGAACACCACATCGGTGACCGATGCCGGGTCGACGCCGAGGGCCGCCATCGGGCCGAGGATCTGGCCGCGGTCAGCGACCATGCCCGGGTCCACGACGGTAACGGCCCCCTCGTCGCGGATCAGCACCACGGTGCTCGCTACCCGGTCACCGGCGTACCCCGTGCAAAGGACATCCAGCCGCGCAGTCATTCTGGCCCTGCCTTCCCGTCCCGGCGCCGCGCTCAGGTGATCCGGGCGCGCGGGTCGAGTATGACGCAGGCCATCCGCTCTCTCCGGTAGATCCGGCCCGTTCGGGAAAGCCTGCTGGCGATGAGGCAGCTCAACCGGGGAAGACACCGTGGCCTCGGCCACCTCGTCCTGCCGCAGGTGCGGCCGGGCCAGGCCCGCACGGTCCTCATCCTGGCGGCGGTGCTCGGGCTGAACGGCGCCGACCAGGCAACCGTCTCGGCCACCGCCGACAACCTCAAGCAGGCTTTCCAGCTCACGAACACCGACGTCGGCCTGCTGGTCACGGTGGTGGCGCTGGCCGGGGCCGCTCTCACGCTGCCGGTCGGCGTGCTGACCGACCGGACCCGCCGGACCCGGCTGCTGGCGCTCAGCATCGCGGCCTGGTCGGTGGCCACCTTCTGCTCGGGGGCCGCGCTGTCCTACCCGTGGCTGCTGATCTCGCGCACGTTGCTGGGAGCGGTGGCCGCCACCAGCGGCCCCACCGTGGCGTCGCTGACCGGGGATTACTTTCCGGCCGCCGACCGCGCTCGCGTCTACGGGCTCATCCTCGGCGGGGATCTGGTGGGCACCGGTGCCGGGTTCATCCTCTCCGGCGATATCTCCAGCGCGCTGAACTGGCGATTCTCCTTCTGGTGGCTGGTACTGCCCAGCCTGGCCCTGGCCTGGGCGGTGTGGCGGCTGCCCGAGCCCGCCCGCGGCGGCCAGCGCCGGCTGAGCCGCGCCGGCGGGGACGGCCCGCAGGCCGGGGGGCTCGCCGGTGACGCCGTCCAGCGGGCCGGCCCGGCGCCCGATCCCGCGATGGTGCTGCGGACCGGCCCAGCGGGGCGCTCGCTGTGGTGGGCGATCGGCTACGTGCTGCGGGTCCGGACCAACCTCGTGATCATCGGGGCGTCCGCGCTGGCCTACTTCTTCTTCGCGGGGCTGCGCTCGTTCGCGATCATCTACGCCACGGGCCACTACGGGGTGACCAAGCCGGTGGCCAGCGCCCTGCTGGTGGTGGTCGGCGCGGGCGCACTGGGCGGGGTGTTCGCCGGCGGCCGGCTGAGTGACCGG
>JAIRTY010000250.1 GCA_031254715.1 Nocardiopsaceae bacterium
TGGCGGGTCAGGCGCCGCCGGTTACCTCGACGTCGACGCTGGCGGTGACCTCCGGGTGCAGCCGGACCGAGACCCGGTGCGATCCGATGGTCTTGATCGGGTTGATGACCTCGATCCGGCGCTTGTCGAGTTCCGGCCCGCCAGCGGCGCGGACCGCCGACGCGATGTCGGCCGGGCCTATCGACCCGAACAGCCGGCCGGAGGCGCCTGCCCGTGCCTGCAACTGGACCTGCAGCTTTGCCAGACTGTCGGCCACCTCGCGGGCCTCGTCCATGCTGCGGATGTCGCGGGCCGAGCGGGCCCGCCTGATCAGCTGGACCTGCTTCTCGGCGCCCCGGGTCCAGCGCATCGCCAGGCCCCTGGGTACCAGGTAGTTGCGGCCATAGCCGCCGGCCACCTCGACCACGTCGCCAGGCGCGCCCAGGCCGGTGACCTCCTGGGTGAGGATGAGCTTCATCGGCGTGCGACTCATCTCGGAGTTCTCCCTCGGCCTCAGCGGGGCGTGCTGGTGTAGGGCAGCATCGCCATCTCACGCGCGTTCTTGATCGCGGTGGCGACGTCGCGCTGATGCTGCGTGCAGTTGCCGGTCACCCGCCGGGCCCGGATCTTGCCGCGGTCGGAGATGAACTTCCGCAGCAGCCCGGTGTCCTTGTAGTCGACGTAGGTGATCTTCTCCTGGCAGAACAGGCAGACTTTCTTTCTCGGCTTGCGTATTGGTGCTTTCGCCATCATGGTGCTCCTTGCGAGAGCCCCGCCGGGAAGCGGGGATGGTGTGTACTCGGGGGTGCGGGACTGATCAGAACGGGGGCTCGTCGGACGGCGCGTCCGCGCCGCCGGCGTCGGATGCCCACGGGTCCTCGGCCGCCTGGCGCCCGCCTCCGGACCCTCCACCATACCCGCCGCTGTATCCGCCCTGGCCACCGCCGGAGCGGCTGGTCTTGGTGACCTTGGCCGACGCGTTGCGCAGCGAGGGGCCGACGTCGTCCGCCTCCACCTCGTATACGGTGCGCTTCTCGCCTTCCCTGGTCTCGTAGGAGCGCTGCCGCAGCCTGCCGGTGACGACCACCCGCATGCCACGCTGCAGGCTCTCCGCCACGTTCTCGGCGGCCTGCCGCCAGACATTGCAGGTCAGGAAGAGGCTGTCACCGTCCACCCACTGCCCCTGCTGCTGGTCGTAGCGGCGGGGGGTGGAAGCCATGCGGAACTTGGCGACCGCCTGGCCGGTCGGGGTGTAGCGGAGTTCCGGGTCGTCGACCAGGTTGCCGACGAGGGTGATCTGGGTGTCGCCTGCTGCCATCGGTTACTCCCGGGTCAGGGACGTGTATCGGGTCTTGCGTGGGGCGGCCTGCCCGCCCCTGGCGGGCCGGCGCCGCGGTCAGTGACTCTCGGGGCGCAGCACCTTGGTCCGCAGCACCGCCTCGTTCAGGCTGAGCTGCCGGTCGAGCTCGCGCACGGTGGCCGGCTCGGCGTGCATGTCGACGACGGCGTAGATGCCCTCGGACTTGTGGTCGATGTCGTAGGAGAGCCGGCGCCGGCCCCACACGTCGACCTTGTCCACGGTGCCGCCCTCGTTCGCGACCACGCCGAGGAACTGCTCCAGCGACGGCTGGACCGTGCTTTCCTCAAGGGCCGGGTCGAGGATGATCATCATTTCGTATTGGCGCATAATCGCCCTTGCCTCCTCTGGACTGACGCGGTCACGGTCTCTCCGTGACAGGAGGAACCGCTTTGATCGCCGGGAAATCCCCTCCGCGGCGGACGCGGCGCAGACAGCGTACCAGTCGCCACCGACAGTTCTGCCGGGTGATTCTCATGGCCCCGGGCCGGGAACAACCCCCATACCCGCTGCGCCAGTGGAATCCCCGAGGGGGTGGTGGCCGTGCCCCAGGCCACGAAGGACCAGCCGCATGCTCGCCCGCATCTGCGCCGCATCTCGGTGCTGAACACCGACGGCGAGCGGCATCCGCTCGAAACTGCGCTGACCGCGTTCACGCTGGCAGCCGGGGTCGCCGCGTTCGCCACCGGCTGGGTGGTGAGCCAGCACCTGCTCGCCTCCTGGCTGGGGGCGGCGGCCCTGGCGGTCGGCCTGTACGCGCAGCTGATCTCCGCGACCAGGCAGGAACGGATGCTGATCGTGACCGGCCTGGTGGCAGGTTTCGTCGGGCTCGCGCTCGGGCTCGCCCACGGCGGGTTCCACCCGTAGCCGGACCGCGCCGCAGCAGCCGCGCGCGAGCGAACCGCGCTGACGGAGGCCCGCAGTAGGCTCGCTGCATGGTCCCGATCGGAGCGCACGTCCACGACGAAGACCCGCTGCCAGCCGCCGCCGCTGCCGGGGCGGACTCGGTGCAGTTCTTCCTGGGGGACCCGCAGGGGTGGAAGGCGCCTGCCTTCCCGGGCGGCGACCCGGACGGGTTCACGGCGCGCGCCGCCGGCGACGGGCTGGGCCTGTATGTCCACGCGCCCTATGTCATCAACGTGGCGACCGGCAACAACCGGATCCGGATCCCCAGCCGGAAGCTGCTCAGCCAGCAGCTCGCGGCGGCCGCGAGGGTCGGCGCGAAGGGGCTGATTGTGCACGGCGGGCACGTGACCGCTGGCACCGACGAGAGCGAGGGATACGCCAACTGGCGCAAGGCGGTCGAGCGCATCGACCGGCCGCTGCCGATGCTGATCGAGAACACCGCGGGCGGCGACCATGCGATGGCCCGGGGCCTGGACGGGGTCGCCCGGCTGTGGGACGCGATCGCGGGCGCCGCGGCTGACGGTTCCGGGGAGATCGGCTTCTGCCTGGACACCTGCCACGCGTTCTGCAGCGGGGAGGAACTCGCTGGCATAGCCGACCGGGTGAAGGCGATCACCGGCCGGATCGACCTGATCCATTGCAACAACTCCAGGGACGAGTTCGGCTCCGGCCGGGACCGGCACGCCGGGCTGACGGACGGGACGATCGACCCGGCGCAGTTGCTGGATGTGATCCGGTCCGCCGGTGCCCCGGTGATCTGCGAGACCCCCGACCCGGGCACCGACATCCGCTGGCTCCGGGACCACCTGGGCGGGTAGCGGGTAGCTAGCCCGTCACGGGCTCCGGCCCGGCGCGGCGCCGGTCAGCCCCAGTTCCTGCTTAGAGCGCAGCCGCACCCGGTCGGGCGCGCCGGACAGCACGCCGCCCGCGGGGTCGTCCTCGCCGCCGGACCTGACCACGTCGGCGTCGGTGACCAGCACGTCCCGCACCACCAGCGCGCACAGCAGCAGCACTGCGAGGAACCGGGCCAGCAGCGCGGCGAAGTAGGCGCCGGGCGTGATGCCGCCCAGGCTGCCGCTGGGACCGGACACGCTCACGGTGATGAGGTAGGCCCAGATCGCGAAGAAGTAGCCCACCTCCGTCAGCTGCCATACCGCGTAGGACAGCAGCCGCGGGCGGGCCAGCACCACCAGCGGCACCAGCCAGACCACGTACTGCGGCGACCACACCTTGTTCGTCAGCAGGAACGCAGCCAGCACCAGGAAGTAGACCTGCGGCAGCCGCGGCCGCCGGGGCGCGGCCAGGATCAGCGCCCCGATCCCCGCGCACGCCAGCCCGAACACCACCAGCGACATCACGTTCAGCGACCCGGTCGAGCCGGTGCCCACGCCCGGCCAGTGCTCGGTCTGGAAGAAGTACCAGATGGAGCCCCAGTCAGCGGGCCGGCGGTCGCTGAGCGCGTAGAACCGGCCCCACCCGGCCGGGGCGGCGATCGCCACCGGCAG
>JAIRTY010000278.1 GCA_031254715.1 Nocardiopsaceae bacterium
GTCGCCGTGCTGTCGAGCGCGGCGGGAGCTGGCCTGGTCACGGCACACCTGGCGAGCCAGGACTTCGCCCGCGCCTTCACCGTCGGCGCCGGCGGCGCGGCGATCTCACTGGCGATCGCCGCGGTGCTGGTCCCGGCCGTCCGCCGGACGAAGGCCGATAGCGAGCCCGCGCAATGATGAGCTCCGTGACCTGCGGCTGGCGGGTGGAATGTTCCAGGGGCGAGGGCACCAGCACGAAGGTGCCGCCGGAACTCAGCTCACAAGATCACTGCGAGCGAGCTCTGGCACCCTTGTCAGGCCGATTCCGAACTGCTCCCGGTAGGCGGCGAGGACGGCCTGGTCGCCGGGCAGGTTCTCCTCGGTGCGCTGGCCTGCCTGGGTGCGGATCAGCGTGCGCCCGCTGATCGAGATCCGGCCGTTCCCGGTGAGCCGCGAGCAGATCACCGACCGGGTGAAGTGCGACCGGGGGGAGGTCTGCTGCCACAAGCAGGTCGGCACGAACTCGTCGAGCGCCCGCTCCCGTAGCTCGAACCGGTACTGCGGCTGATCATCCTTGAGCACGTCGACGTCCCCGTCGGGCGTGCCGGCGAGCAGGAACCGCCCGCCCGGATCGGCTTGGCCGGCCCAGGTGTCCGCCAGCAGCGGGTAGGTGCTGTGACTGCCGAACCCCACATCTGCCAGCCACGGGCCGGTCCCGTCCGGCAACCGCACCACCAGCGCCAGATGGTCGAACGGCGGGCCGAGCCGGCCCTCGTGGCCGTAGACCCGCGCGGATACTCGCCTCACCCGCGCGCCCAGTCGCTCAAGCAAGACCGCGAAAGCCCCGTTGAGCTCGTAGCAGAAGCCGCCCCGCCGCCGGCCGACGATCTTGTCGTACAGGTCCGCCTCGGCCAGCGAGATCGGCTCGCCCAGGTGAATGCTCAGATTCTCGAACGGGACCGTCTCCAGGTGAGCCCGGTGCAGGTCCCGCAGGGTCCCGGCGTCCAGGGCCACCGGCCCGGGCACGCCGATCCTGGCCAGGTAGGCAGCAAGCATGTCGTCGGTGAGCACTCCGCCAGTGTGCAGGTTGAAGCGCGCTTGCAGTCAAGCACGCCGGCGCGCTCCCGGCGCACGGCCGGACCTGCGCAAGCTCGCGGATAGCGGTCCCCATGGCTTGTAGACCGCGAGGACGAGCGCGATGATCAGCGCGATCGGCGAGACGATCGGCGGATAGATGATCGACGTGGGCGCGGCGGCGGTCAGGTGCCCCGCCGCAAGCTGCCGTCCGTACTCCGCGGCGCTGGCCGCCGCGGGGCGGAGGGCAACCGGCACCAGCCCGGTCAGCACGATGTTGATCAGCAGCTTGACCGCGACCCAGCGGTAGCGCAGCACGCCGTACCTGGAGCTCAGGCCCAGCACCAGCCCGCTCGCCAGGCAGGTCAGCCCGGCCGGCAGCAGCGCCCAGACCGCGAAGATCTGGATCGCCTGGTAGCTCACCGCTGCCGACTGCCGGCTACCCGACAGAACGGCGTCGAGCACGAGGATGCCCAGCACCACGTCCATTCCGAGCCAGCCGACCGCCGAGGCGAGGTGGAGCACCAGGACCGCCTTGCGCACCCGCGCGGGCAGCCGCCACGGCCGCCGGGCAGCGGCCGCGCTGCTGGCGGTACCGGTTGCGGCGCTCATGCTGATCACTCTCCTTTTCCTGCCGGTACCGGCCGCCCTCCGGCCGGGTACCGGGCCATGTCATGGTGGGCGGGGCAGGAGGGCGAAGTCGCCGGCCAGGCAGCCACCGCTGCCTCGCCGCAGGCGGTACCTGCCGGGCAGGCGGATACCCCGCACGGAGTACCCGGACGGGGCCACAAGCCGGCCACACGGCGATGCCCGTCCGGCCCGTTCTGACGTAGCGTGAATACGCGATGATCAGTGCGTTGCGCTCGTGGAGCCGGGCAGCCGCGGCGAGGCGGCACGGCTTTCCCGCCGCCGCCGGCGCGGCCCGGCCGGACGGTCCGGGCGCGGCCGGGCCGGACGGCCCGCCCGCCGCCGGCCCGGTCACGGCCGTGGCCCCGGGCATCCGGCCATGGCTGACCGACGCGCTGATCGCGGTCGTGGTGACCGCGCTGTCGCTGGCCTGGAGCTACGGGGGGCAGTACTGGCACACCGGCCAGCCGGCCATGAACGCTGCCGGGTACGTGATCCTCGCCGCTGGCGGGCTGTCGCTGACCGCCAGGCGCCGGTATCCGGCCAGCGTGCTGGCGGTGACGCTGGCGGCCGCCCTGGTCGCCGGCTCGGCCGGGCACGCCGCCATGCCCTGGCTGCCGCTGATCGTCGCGTTCTTCACCGCCGTGGTGGCCAGGCGCCGGGCCGCGGCGGTGGCGTCGCTGGTCATCGGCTACCTGGTGACGGTATGGCCGCCGTGGCTGATCGGCGCCCATGGCCACACCTCGACGACCTTCGCGCTCGCGCTGCTGTGCGGCCTGCTGGTGCTGTTCAGCGCCGCCGAACTTATCCGCAGCAGCCTCGCCAGGCGCGCCGCCCAGCAGCACATCCGGCAGGAGGAACTGCGACGCCGGGCCGGCGAGGAGCGGATGCGGATGGCCAGGGACCTGCACGACGTGGTCGCGCACAACATCTCGGTGATCAACGTCCAGGCGAACACCGCGCTGCACCTGATCGACCGCAGGCCCGAACATGCCCGGGAGGCGCTGGCCACCATCAACGAGGTGAGCAAACAGGCGCTGGTCGAGCTTCGCTCGGTGCTCGGCGTGCTCCGCGGGGCGGATGAGGAGGCTACGGGGGCGCCCCGGGCGCCGGCCCCCGGCCTGGGCCGGCTCGATGAGCTGGCCGGCGCCACCCGCGCAACCGGGCTGACGGTCAAGGTGAACACCGAGGGCGACCCGGAGCCGCTGTCGGCGGCCGCCGACCTCGCCGCCTACCGGATCATCCAGGAGGCGCTCACCAACAGCGCCCGGCACTCCGGCGGCACGCAGGCCACGGTCACGATCCGCTACCGGGACCAGGACGTGGAGCTCGAGGTGGACGACGACGGGACGGCCGGTGCAGGCCGGCCGACCGGCACCCGGCCCGCGGCGGGCGGCACCGGTAACGGGATCGCCGGGATGACCGAGCGGGCGCAGGCGCTGGGCGGCTGGCTGTGGGCCGGGCCCCGGCCAGGCGGCGGGTTCCGGGTCACCGCCCGGCTGCCCGTCCAGGGAGAGGCCCGGTGATCCGGGTCGCCCTGGCCGACGACCAGGAACTGGTCCGCACCGGGTTCGCCGCGCTGCTCGCCGCCGAGGACGACATCGAGGTGGCCGGCCAGGCCGCCGACGGGCTGGAAGCGGTCGGGCTGGCCACCCGGGCCAAGCCCGATGTGATCCTGATGGACATCCGGATGCCCGGCCTGGACGCGGCCCAGGCTGTGCCGGGACTCGGTGACCTCACGCCGCGCGAACGTGAGGTGGTCGCACTGATCGCCGCCGGGCTGTCCAACGAGGAGATCGCCGGCCGGCTGTACGTCAGCCAGTCCACCGCCAAGACCCACGCCACCCGGGCGATGACGAAACTCGCCGCCCGCGACCGGGCACAGCTTGTGGTCTTCGCCTACCAGGCGGGCCTGGCCCGGCCCGGCTGGGCCGGGTAAGACCGCCGCGCGGCCACTGCGCTACTCCTCATCGCGCCCCCGGATACTTCCGGGCCGGTACAGCGCCGGCGCCCCCCTACCGCCCGGGGCCCGTTGACGATGGTCCCGCTGGCCGACGACGCCGGATAACCCCGGCGGGTTGCATGTGCCATGTCCGACAGAGCGAGCGGCCGGGGGACCGGTCAGGAACAACGGAGTGATTTGACATGGCATCCAGCGGACAACTGGTGCACGACCCGATCAGCCCGCCCGGCGGGCACCTCCAGCCCGGGCAGGCCGCCAGCGGCCGGGCCACGACCGTGGCAGCCCGCCCGGAGGTGCCGGCCGGTCCGCCGAAGCTGACAGCGGCCGAGCTGCGCGCGGCGCAGCAGCAGACCCTCGATGCGCCACGGCTGCGCTACAGCAGGCTGGCCAGGGCACTGTTCGCGGGCACCGACCTGGCCTACGGGCGCGAACGCTCGATCGTGAAGTTCACCATGCTGGAATACATCGCCCGCGTCCCCTATCAGGCATGGGAACGGGCTGGCTACCTGGCGCTGGCGCGGCAGCGGCGCCGCTCCGCGCTGGCCCGCCGGGTATTCGACCGGATCGTGCAGACCCGCGCCGAGCAGGACAACGAGCAATGGCATCTGCTGATCCTGCAGGACCTCGTCCAGCGCCGCGGCACCAGCCAGTCGTTCCTGCTGCACCGGCTGGCACCGTGGATCATCGCGTTCTTCTACTACCACGTCTCCTGGCTGCTGCTGGCCATCCGCCCGCAGTGGAGCTACCGGCTCAACGCCGATTTCGAGGACCACGCCGAGCACGAGTACATGGCCTACGTCGCCGAGCATCCCGAACTGGAGACTGAGCCGGCGCCGGGCACCTACGCCGACAGCTACGGCAGCTACGAGTCGCTGGCGGACCTGCTCCGGCAGATCGGCCACGACGAGCGCATCCACAAGCTCGACAGCCTCGGCAACATGACCATGCCGCGCATGCACCAGGACTCCGTCGCCTGAAGCCCGCCTTTGCATGCGGCGCACAGCTGATGAGAGGAGGTGAGAAAAATGTTCGCTTGGTACTGGCACCCCGGCGGCTGGACCGGCTGGGGCCCGGGCGGATGGATCTGGATCGCGTGGATGATCCTCTTCTGGGGCGGCCTGCTGGCCGCCGCCGTCTACCTCATCCGCCGCCAGCACGGCCCGGCCACCACCGGCCCCGCTGGCATGAGCCCTGGCGGCACCGGCCCCGGTGGCACCGGCCCGGGCGGCGCAAGCCCGGCCGAGACGGTGCTAGCCGAGCGGTACGCCCGCGGCGAGATCGACACCGACGAGTACCAGCACCGCCTGGCTACCCTCCGCGAGCACCGTGACCAGGGCCCGGGCAGCTGACCCGCCCGCCCAGCGATGGCCGGCCGCGCAGTGCCGGTCCGGGGGACGGCCCCCGGACCCCACGGCGGCCGGCCATCGCCCGCGCCGAGGGGGGCGCTCTCCCGGCTGTGCGGTCACGCCATCCCTGGCAGTAGCCCTCGGTCAGCCCTGCAAGGGCGGGTCCGCTGCTACCTCGCGGCCGGTCGCGCGGGACTCCTGGCCGGCGCCGTCGGGCCAGGGGCGCACCCACCGCTCGGCGATCTCGCCGAAGCGCTCGAACCGCGCGCGTCCCACGGCGCCGAGTGCGTCCACGACCGAGGTGATCAGCGTCTCGGCCACGGCCAGGGCTGGCGTCATGCTCTCGAACGGCGCCGGCCCGGTGACCTGGGCGGTCAGCACGGCATCCGCGATGTCGGCGACGGGGGAGAGCCACGGATCGGTGAACAGCACGATCCGCGCTCCGGCTGCGCGCGCTGACCGCGCGAGTTCCAGCGTGTCCCGCTCGTAGCGGCGGAAGTCAAAGGCAGCGACGACATCGCGCCGGGCGATATCGGCGATCGCGCCCGCGCGCTCGGTGGCCGATGGCCCCACGGACCGGACACCCGGCCGGAGCTCGCGCAGCACCGAGGCCAGGTAGCCGGCCAGCAACTGGCTGAACCAGCCCCCGGTGACCAGGACCTGCCGGCCTCCCTCGGCCAGCAGCGACACCGCGCGCCGGAACTCGTCCGGGTCAAGGCTGGCCACGCTGGCGGTCACGGCCTCGCCCAGGGCTGCCGCGCTGGCGCCCAGCACGTCGGCTGACCGCTGACTGGCCTGGTGCTGCCGGTACACCTCGACCGGTGACATCATCCGCGCGGTGATCTCGTCGTGCAGCGCCCGCTGGAACGCCGCGTAGCTGCCGAATCCCAGCTGGGCAATGAACCGGCTCACGGTCGGGGTACTCACCCCGGCATGGGCGGCCAGCCGGGCCGACGATTCCAGCCCGATCGTGGGCGGGCCCGCCAGCAGCGCCCGGGCAACCCGTCGCTCGGACGGTGACAGCTCACCCAGGCACTGCCGGATCTGCTCGGACACACTCGGTGCCGTCTCCGTCGGCCCGGACGGCTTGGCCATCTGCCCACCTCGTAACCTGATTGAAATGATTCGTTCAGAATAGTGCCTTGACCGCAAATTTCGAATCATGTTGTACTGCGGCGGATGCTAGCTGGCCCGCTGTCCCCCCACCGGGAAGACCAGGCACCCGGCCCGGCCCTTGCCGCGGCCGCGGCCGGGTTCGGCACTCCGGCCTACCTGATGGACCTGCCGGCGGTCGCCGCCGCGGCGGCGAGGCTGGAGGCCGCGTTCGGCGGGCCGTGGCTGCGCCTGTACTCGCTCAAGGCCAATGACCTGCCTGCCATCACGTCGTTCCTGCACGGCCGCGGCTGGGGGGCCAGCGTGGTATCCACCGGAGAATGGCGGTACGCCCGGGCCGCAGGCGTGGCCAACGACTCGGTCGCGTTCGAGGGCATCGGCAAGTCCGACGCCCAGCTCGGGTTCGCCGTGACGGAGGCGGCCGCCGGCCGCCCGGTGCGCTGGCTCGCGCTCGAGTCCGGGCAGGAGGCCGCCGTGCTGGCCGGCCTGGCGGCCGCCGCGGGCCTGGGCCGGGACGGGCGGCCGTCGCTGGACGTGCTGGTCCGGCTCAATCCAGAGGTGGCACCGGAGACCCGGCCCGAGTTCGCGGTCGGCGCGCGGGCGAGCAAGTTCGGCATGAGCGACCGGGAGATCCTCGCGCTCGCCGGCGACGGCGCGCTGGCCGGTCCCAGGCTGCGGCTGCGCGGGGTACAGGTGCATGTGGGCTCGGACCTGACCGACGTCCGGGCGTTCGGCGATGCCGGGGTGCGGGCCACGCGGCTGCTGGCGGCCCTGCGGGCCGCCCGGCCCGCCGACGCTGGCTGGCTGGACACCATCGACTTCGGCGGCGGGTTCCCGCTGCCCGCACCCGGTATGCCCGGACCCGAGGACTTCCGCGATGCCCTGGCCCGGGCGCTTGACCGGGCGGGCCGGGCGCTGCCGCCGCGCCCTGCCATCGAGCCCGGCCGCTACCTGGTGGGCGCCGCCGGCTGGCTGGTCGCCAGCGTCCTGCACGCCCGGCCGGGCACCGGCGGTGCTCAGCTGGTGGTGCTCGATGCCGGGATGACCGAATTCATCCGGCCCGCTCTGTACCGCACCCGCCATCCGGTCTCTGCGGTGGCGGACGGGCCCGGCAACCAGGCCGGCTCCCGGCTGCTGGACACCGCCGTGGAGGGGCCGGTCTGCGAGTCGACCGACTCGTTCGGCCGGCACCTGCTGCCGCCGCTGCGCCGCGGCGACCTGGTCGCGATCGGGCAGGCCGGTGCCTATGGCGCCTCGTTCACCTCCCGCTACAACGGCCGCCCCCCGCCCAGGGAGATACTGCTCTGGCCGGATGGGTCGATGGAACCGGGCGAGCGCCCGCCGCTGACGACAGGTCAGGCCTCTACCAGCAGGGAGTGACGATGTTCGACGTTGTGATCACCGGCGGCGAGGTCTACGACGGCTCCGGCGGGCCGCCGGCCCGGGCCGACGTCGGGATCGCCGGCGACCGGGTCGCGCGGATCGCCCCGCCCGGCCCGGACGGGCCGGCCGAGGCCGCCACGGTGATCGACGCGGCGGGCAAGGCCGTCTGCCCCGGCTTCATCAACATCCTCAGCCACTCCTACCTCAGCATCCTGCACGATCCCCGGTCGCTGGGAGAGCTGACGCAGGGCGTGACCACCGAGGTGTTCGGTGAGGGCATCTCGATGGGCCCGCTCACCCCGCGCCTGCGGGCCGAGCTCCAGCGCAACCAGCACGGGCTGGAGTACGAGGTCAGCTGGACCCGGCTGGGTGAGTACCTGCGCCACGTCGAAAGCCGCGGCAGCTCGCAGAACGTGGCCTCGTTCATCGGGGCGGGCACCCTCCGGGCCAACGCCGTCGGGTTCGACGACCGGCCCGCCACGGCCGCCGAGCTCGACCGCATGCGGGCGCTGGTGGCCGAGGAGATGGCCGACGGCGCGCTCGGGATCGCGTCGGCGCTGATCTACCCGCCGGGCAGCTATGCGGGCACCGACGAACTCATCGAGGTGTGCCGGGTAGCCGCCGGCTACGACGGCTGCTACGCCTCCCACATCCGCAGCGAGGGCGAGGACCTGCCAGGGGCGCTCGCCGAGTTCCTGGCGATCGTGCGCGGCGCGGGGCTGCGGGGCGAGGTCTTCCACCTCAAGGCGGCCGGCAGGCCGCACTGGGAAAAGATGGACGGGGCCATCGAGCTGATCGAGTGGGCGCGGGCCGCCGGTGACCCGGTGACCGCCGACGTGTACCCGTATCCGGCCAGCTCGACCGGCCTGACCAGCATCATCCCCGAGCGCTACCACGAGGGCGGGCCGGACGCCCTCTATGACCGGCTGGCCGACCCGGGCGCCCGCGCGCAGATCCGAGCCGAGCTGGCGGCCTCCGGCCGGTGGGGCGACGAGACCGAGCCGGCCAATGTGCTGATCCTCCAGGTCAGCAGCGAGCAGAACCGGCAGTGGCAGGGCCGGACGCTCGCCGAGATCGGGGCCGCCCGCGGCTGTGACCCGATCGAGGCGGCGCTCGACCTGATCGCCACCGACCGGTCCCGGGTGAGCTCGGCGTTCTTCTCCATGTCCGAGGACAACCTGCGCAAGGCGCTGCGGCGGCCCTGGGTCGCGATCAGCTCCGACGGCGCCTCGATGGCACCCGAGGGCGCGTTCCTGCAGGCGCCGACCCACCCCCGTGCCTACGGCAGCTTCGCCCGGGTCCTCGGCCGCTACGTCCGGGAGGAGAAGCTGCTGACCCTCGCCGACGCGATCCACCGCATGAGCGGGCTGCCAGCCGCCACGCTCGGGCTGGCCGGCCGCGGCCTGCTGCGCGAGGGTCACTACGCTGACGTGGTGGTGTTCGACCCCGCGGCCGTCCGCGACCAGGCGACTTTCACCGACCCGCACCGGCTCTCGGCCGGGATCACCGAGGTTCTGGTCAACGGCCAGGTCACGGTGTCCGGCGGGACGTTCGCCGGCCGCCTGGCAGGCCGCGCCCTGGCAGGGCCCGGGAGCCGCCGGTGACCGGAGACGGCGGGCACGCGGGGACGCTGGAACCCGGCGCGGCGCGAGCGGCGGTCGCCGCCGTCGCGGCGGCATGCAGCGGCCACGTCGGGCTGGCCGCCCGTCACCTCGGGACGGGCGAGGAACTGAGCTGGCAGCCGGACGAGACCATCCAGACCGCGAGCACCGTGAAGGTGGCGGTGCTCGCGGAGGTGATGCGGCAGCAGCGGGCCGGGCTGGTGGACCTGGCGGCCCCGGTCACGCTGCGGCCGAGTGACCTGACCGGCGGCTCGGGGGTGCTGGCCGTGCTGCGGCCCGGGCTCGGCTGCACGGTCGCCGACCTGTGCACGCTGATGATCACCGTCTCCGACAACACCGCCACCAACGTCCTCATCGACCTGCTCGGCGGCGCGGCCGTGGTGAACCGCGGGCTCGCCGCGCTCGGCTATCCCGGCATCCGGCTGACGCGCAAGATCGGCATGCCGCCGCCGCGGCTGGTGGTCACCCGCCCGGCGCCGGAACCGCCGCCGCCGGCACCGATCGGCACCGCCACCCCGGCCGAGCTGTGCCGCCTGCTCGCCGGCCTGCACGCCGGCACCGTGGTGGACCGGGCGGCCTCCGCGCAGATGGTCACAACCCTCCGGTATCAGCAGGACCAGTCCCTGTTCCCCCGCGCGTTCCTGGAACTGGCGGGGCCCGATGAGCCGCCAGCGCCGGGAGCGCCGGCCCTCGCCCACAAGACCGGCTGCGTGAGCGATTTCCGGGCCGACACCGGGCTGCTGTTCCTGCCCGGCGGCGGCACCGTGGCCTACTGCGCGGCCGCGGACCGGCTGGCTGACCAGACGATGACCGCACTGGCGGAGGGCGACGAGATCGTCGGCAGGCTCGGCGCGATCGTGCTCGCGCGCTGGTGGCCGGGACCCGGCCAGGTTCCCGTCCGTCCCGGCTGGCTGCCCGCCCGCACCGGCTAGCCCCCGCGGCTGGTCCTGGCCCGCCGCGGGCGGCGGGCGCGAGCGGCTGCGGAGCGGCTGCGGAGCGGCTCCGCTGAGCCGGCCGCGGGCGGCGACCGCACGTTCACGATCGAACGGTTCCGCCCCATCGCGGGCCCCGGCAAGCGACCTCCGGCGTGCCTCTCCCCAGCCAATATCCCAGGTGGCGGCGGGTGCGGCCCGGAGCCGCCGGTTGGTGAAAAAGCAACGTCCCCGACCGTCAGGAGGCAAAACCGTAACGTATGATCAAGGTCCAGAGCCCGGGAGGAGCGTGTGGTGCCCCAACAGCCGCAGTCGCGGAATCCTGCGCCAGCGCTGGCGCTGCCGCGGACCGAGCAGCGGAACCCGCGGACCACCGGCATCGACCGGGTTCCGGCGCTGGAGCTGCTGCGGCTGCTCAACGCCGAGGATGCCACGGTCGCCGGGGCGGTCGAGCGAGCCCTGCCGGTGCTGGCCGAGGTCGTGGAGCGGGTGACCGAGCGGCTGCGCGCCGGGGGCCGGGTGCACTATTTCGGCGCCGGGACGTCGGGGCGGATGGCGGTGCTGGACGCGGCCGAGGTGGTGCCCACGTTCGGGCTCGACAGCACCGTGTTCGTCGCCCATCAGGCCGGCGGTGAGCGGGCGCTCGGCACGGCGCTGGAGGACGCGGAAGACGACGAGACGCGGGGCGAGGCGGACGCGCGCGAGGTGACGACGGCCGACGTCGCGGTCGGGGTCACCGCCAGCGGCCGGACTCCCTACGTGGCCGGGGCGCTGCGGGTGGCAGGCGCCGTCGGCGCGCTGACGGTCCTGGTCAGCAGCAACCCGGCGGCACCGCTGGCGGCGCTGGCCGAGTTCCGGGTGCTGACCGACACCGGCCCTGAGGCCATCGCCGGCTCCACCCGGCTGAAGGCGGCGACCGCGCAGAAGATGGTGCTCAATATGCTGTCGACGGCGGCGATGGTGCGGCTGGGCCGGACCTACTCCAATCTCATGGTGTCGCTGTCGGGAAACAACTCCAAGCTGCGCCAGCGGCAGGTGACGATCCTGCGGGAGGCCACGGCCGCCAGCGAGCAGGCGTGCCGCCGCGAGCTGGCCAGGTGCGGCGGGGACCTGCGCCTCGCCCTGCTGTGCCTGCTGGCTGGGACCGACCCGGCCGCCGCGGCGGCGGCGCTGTCCGGTGCCGGGGGCAGCGTCCGCGGCGCGCTGGAACGCCTGGGAGGTGATCACCACCGTGGCCCGTGACCAGGCCGCGCCCGGCGGGCCGCGGCAGCCAGAACCGGCCGCTGGCACCGACGTGCTCATCACGATCCGGGCGCTGGCCCCCACCCTGGCGCCGGTCGAGAAGCGCGTGGCCGAGGCGGTCCTCGCCGACCCGCTGGGGACTGCCATGCAGTCGATCTCCGAGCTGGCCGCGTCCTGCGGCACGTCGGCCACCACGGTGGTGCGGTTCTGCCGCGCGGTCGGGCTGCCGGGCTACCCCGAGCTCAGGCTGGCGCTGGCGGCCGCCGCCGCGCACGCCGGGGCGAGCGCGGTCGCCGAGCCCGGGCACGACATCCTGCCGGGGGACGACCCGGCGACGATCGCCAAGAAGATCGCGGGCGCCGACGCCCGCGCGGTGACCGACACCGCCGAGCACCTGGACATCGGCACGCTGGTCCAGGTGGTGGACGTGCTGGCCGCCGCCCGCCGGATCGACATCTACGGGGTAGGGGCCAGCGGGTACGTGGCC
The DNA here is from genome assembly GCA_031254715.1 of Nocardiopsaceae bacterium. GTDB lineage: Bacteria > Actinomycetota > Actinomycetes > Streptosporangiales > Streptosporangiaceae > JAIRTY01. The sequence goes on from JAIRTY010000278.1 coordinate 11,769, forward strand.
CTGGACCTGCAGCTGAAGCTGCAGCGGATCGGCAAGCCGGCCTTCGCCTGGCCGGACCCGCACATGGCCATCACCTACGCGGCCCTGCTCGGCAGCGAGGACGTGGCGCTCGGGCTCTCGCACACCGGCACCACCGTGGACACGATCGAGGCACTGCGGGAGGCTCGCCGCAACGGCGCCACCACCGTCGCCGTCACCAACCACCCGCGGTCCCCGATCGCCGACGCCGCCCAGTTCGTCCTGCTCACCGCGGCCCGCGAGACCGCGTTCAGGTCGGGCGCTATGACCAGCCGGATTGCCCAGCTCACCGTCGTCGACTGCCTGTTCGTCGTGCTCGCCCAGCACGACCTGCCGGCCAGCCGGGACGCGCTGGAGCGGACGTTCGCCGCGGCGCAGGCCAAGCGCACCAGGCGGGCCCGGCTGCGGCAGCCGCCGCGGCGGCCCGCCCCCGGCGCGGAGCCCTCCGGCCCCGCGGCCACGTGACCAGCGCCGCCCCGGCTGGCGGCGGCCGCCAGCCGGCCGGTCCCGCGATCCCGCCGCCCCGGTTCACCGCCAGCTATCAGGCATTCCCCGGCCAGCCGGCAGGCGGCTTCGCCGCCGTGTCCCGGCTGCTGCTGGGCCGGCTGGCGGCCGGGCTGCCGCCGGCCGCCGCCATGGTGGTCTGCTCGCCCGCCGGCGTCCGCTACCGGGCGGCCGGGGGCTGGGCGAGCCTCGGCCACGGCACCCCGGGCTCCGGCAGCGCCGGAGCCGTGCCGGCCGGCGAGGACACCCGATTCGATCTTGCCTCGCTGACCAAGGTGGTCGTGACCGTGCCGCTGGCGTTGCTGCTGCACCAGCGCGGGGCCTGGGACATTGACGAGCCGGTCGCCCGCTGGCTGGACGGGGCGCCCGGGTCCCCGGTCACCATCCGCGGCTGCCTCACCCACACCTCCGGGCTGGTGGCGCACCGGCCGTTCTTCGCCACCTGCCCCGACGCCGCCGCCATCCGGCGGGCCGTGGTGTCCGAGCTGGCCACCGCGAGCGGTGGCCCCGTCTGTTACAGCGACCTCAACTTCATGCTGCTGGGCTGGGCGATCGAGAACTGCGCCCGCGAGCAGCTCGATGCGCTGGCGGAGCGGGAGATCTTCCGGCCGCTCGGCATGGCCAGCACCGGGTTCCGGCCCGCCGCCGGCCGGGCGGCGATCGCTGCGACCGAAGCCAGCGGGGACGAGGGGAACCGGCCCGGCCCGATCTGGGGACAGGTCCACGACGGCAACGCGTTCGCGCTGGGCGGCGTCAGCGGCCACGCGGGGGTCTTCGGGACCGCCGCCGACCTCGGCAGGTTCACGGCCGCGCTGCTGACCCCGGACCGCCACCCGGTGCTGGGCCCGGCCGCCATCGCGCTGATGTCCTCGCGGCAGGCGGCGGCGGGCGAGGACGTGCGGGCGATCGGGTGGCGGCTGCGGCCCGCCAGCTGGGGCAACTGGCCGGC
>JAIRTY010000296.1 GCA_031254715.1 Nocardiopsaceae bacterium
GTCCGGTCGGTGACGGGCGACCTGTGCGACCCCGCCGTCGCCGGCCGCGCGGTCGCCCCCGGGACGGATGCGATCATCCACCTGGCCGCGGTCACCTCGGTTCTCCGGTCGATCGAGGACCCGGCGGACACCTACCGGGTGAACGTGGACATGACCGCGACCCTGCTCGAGCTTGCCCGCCAGCGCGGGGTTGGCAGCTTCATCCTCGCCTCGACCAACGCGGTCGTGGGCGACGTGGGCCGGTCGGTCATCACCGAGCAGGTGGCTCTTCGCCCGCTCACCCCGTACGGGGCCACCAAGGCCGCCGGAGAGATGCTGCTGAGCTGCTACACGGCCGCTTACGGCATCGCCGGCTGCGCGCTCCGCTTCTCGAACGTTTACGGCCCGGGCATGCAGGAGAAGGACAGTTTCGTGCCCCGGCTGATGCGAGCGGCACGGGATGGCCACGGAGTCCAGGTGTACGGCGACGGCACTCAGGTCCGTGACCTTATCCACGTGGACGACATCGTCGCCGGGATCCTGACCGTGTGGCGGGCCGGCACCACCGGCCCGGTCATCCTGGGGGCGGGCGAGTCGGTCACCGTGAACGACATCGTGCAGGCAGCCCGCAGCGTCACCGGGGCGCCGATCCCGGCCGAGCATGTCCCGCCGAAACCGGGCGAGATGCCAGCCGTGATCGTGGACAACGCGGCCGCCCAGGCCCTGGGCTGGCAGCCAGGACACGACCTCAAGTCAGGAATCGCGACCGTGTGGCCGGAATGGTCGGGTGGCCCCCAGGGCGCGCCCGCGGGCACCGGCCCCGCCACGGCGAACGGAAAGGCGGCACAGTGAGCGAGCCCGTAGTTGACGACGCGGGAGTCGACGCTGCTGCGGCAGCGGCGTTCTTCGCCGACAACGGCGACCGCACGGCCAAGCTGCCGCCGGTAGCCATCGTGATCGCGGCCTACAACGAGGAGGGCGTGGTCGGCTCGGTGGTGCAGGCACTGCCGGCCGAGATCTGCGGGCTGGCGACGGCGGTGATCGTGGTCTCGGACGGGTCGAAGGACAAGACCGTCATCGAGGCCAGGGAGGCCGGGGCACTCGTGTGCGACGCCCAGGTCAACCGCGGCCAGGGTGCTGCGCTGCGCCTCGGCTACCAGCTCGCCAGGGACGGCGGCGCCAGCTACATCCTCACCACCGACGCCGATGGCCAGTACAACCCGGCCGAGATGGCGAGCATCCTGGCCCCGGTGGTCCGCGGCGAGGCTGACTTTGTGACCGGCTCGCGCACGCTGGGCAGCCAGGAGACCAAGGACCCCGTCCGCCGGCTTGGCACCTGGGTCTTCGCGGTGACCATCAGCATGCTGACGCACCAGCGCGTCACGGACTCGTCATTCGGCCTGCGCGCCATGCGCGCGGAGGTGACCGGCGTGGTCAGCCTGCAGCAGCCCCAGTATCAGTCCTCGGAGCTGCTCATCGGCGTGCTCACGCACGGCTTCCGGGTGCTGGAGGTGCCGGCCACCATCCACAAGCGCCAGGTGGGGGAGAGCAAGAAGGGGCACAACGCCATCTACGGTCTCCACTACGCCGGCGTGGTGGTGGGCACCTGGTGGCGGGAGCGTCAGCGGCGGGCACCGCGTCCGGGCAGCTCGGCACCCTCCCCGTTGGAAGCCCAGCGCCCGTCGCCGTCGGCCGGCCAGGAGCCGTTGGGCCCGAACGGGGCCGGCTCGGCGCCGTCCGGCACCGCCGACGGCGCCGCCGCGGCTGCGGCGGAGCCCCGGTCAGCGAAAAGGACGTAGTGGAAGATCAGGAACCTGCTCACGAACGTGACGCAGTTGGCGAGGAAGTAACCGAGGTTGATGAAGCCCTGCCGCTCCCAGTGTTCCAGGCCCAGCGAGTTGGCCAGCACGCTTGAGTAGTGGCTGGCCAGGCCGAGCACGAGCCACGCGCCTGCTGAAACCACCCAGAACGGGAGCGTCTCCCGCAGCACATCGGGCCTGCCCTTGCGTTCCCATGCCCACCGGCTCAGCACGTAGCTGACGGCAGCCCCGAACGCCGCCGCCACGACGCCGGCGATGCCGGGCGTCACGTGCGCGGCGCTGACCAAGACCAAGAGCGCGAGCTGGCTGGCGCCCAGCGACACGATGGCGACGCCAACGAACCGGCTGAACCGCTTACCCACCGAGGTCTTGAGCCTGCGCGTCAACGCGACATATGCCCGGCGTGAGAGGGATGTCATGGGTTCCCTAAATTTAGGAGGCCGAGGAGCTATCCAGACAGGTATACAGTACGGGAGCCGCCGGGGAGCCCGATCTGCCGGCCTTGATCTGTTGACCTGCACTTTGCCATGGCCCCGGGGTGCCAGGAGCACCCGCCGGAGGGGCCGCAGCCCGCCCGTACGGGACATGCCTTAGTGCGCCGGCACCCAATACCTGGTCCCCCTCGGCACGCGCTTCCCCCAGTACCTTTTTGTCAGCTTAAAGTCCCCCGGCAGCGCCCGGTTATGCATCATCTTCCAGGTGACCCCGTGCAGCAGGGCGAGCTCGGCGAACCGCTTGCCGCCGGGAGCGGTCGCCCAGTGGCCGGTGATCGTACGGCGGTGAGCCGGGACCCAGTACCTGATCCCCCTCGGAACGTTCCGGCCGAAATACCGCCTGGTGAGGCGGAAGTCGCCCGGGCGCGCCCGATTATGGAGTGCATGCCAGGTGACGCCGTCCAGTACCGCCAGTTCCGCGAACCGCAGGCCGCCGGGCGCGATGGTCCAGTGACCGCGAATCCGCCGCGCGGGCAGCGGCCGCAGCCGCACGTTCAGGAAGTCCTGGTCGATGTTGAGGCGGACAGCGCCGTAGGTGCGGATGACGTTCCCCGAGTACTGGTGGATCCGGCGGTGCGGCCGCCAGGATCGGGGCGGCAGCCGCGGGTCGTTGGTACCGGCCCTCCCGTTCCACCACGCGTCGTAGATAACGTCCGGCATCACGTACCGGCGACTGCGGTAATTCATGGCAAGATCGACCACCCCGGACAGGGAGCTGCTGTAGACGCCTGACCGGTAACCGAGCGCATGCAATTTCCTGGTCCAGCTGGTGAAGAAGGTCAGCACGCGGCCTGTCGAGTTCGGCGGGTACGCTTCCATGTCATAGTAAAGCGGGGTGCCGGGGGGAAGTCCCAGGGATTCGGCCTTAACGGCCGCGTTCCAGGCAGCGCTGCTGGCCTGGCGGCCGGGCGTGCTGATATCTCCGAACGCGAATTGCGGGCCGACGTAAAGGGGCAAGAAATGCCACCCCTCGGCCGCGCGCCGGCGCAGCCACGACGGGGTCAGGTTGGGCTGGTCGCAGGCACGCTCGGGGCCGCCGATGTAAATCCCGATCGCCCGGTACGGTGACCTGGCCCGCCAGGCGTGCATGGTCCGGGCGCTGGGAACCGTGCAGGTGTCGAAGCCCTTTCCGCGATATCTGGCCGTGCTGGCCGGCAGGACGCGAGGCCGGAACAACGGCCCCCCGGGGACGACTCCCCCCGGCCGCCGGAGCCCGGCGCTGGCGAGGATGGACAGCACCTGCGCCCGGTCGTTGCGGTAGCTGGCGGTCACGGTGATGCGCCTGGTGACGACCTTGATCAGCCGGTCGGACAGGTCGTCAACAGAACTCGCCTCGGCCGGGCGGGCGGCCGACGGCCGGACCAGCAGCGCCTCGGTCACCGCGCCGGTGGTGACCCGGCACGACTGGTTGGCACCCGGCTTCCCGAGGTAGACCGCGTGCCGGTCAAAGCGAACGCAGGTAGCGGGGCGGGCGGCGAGGTCGATCACCGGCCAGCTGGCGGGAACCCGGAACGAGTAACCGCGGTAGGAAACCTCCTTGGTCCCAGCCGCCTGCCCGGCCAGCCCCCCGGCGCCGGCCGGAACCGCCCCGTCCCCGGCACTCGCCGCCGCGGCCGGGGTCACCCCGGGCCCGGTTCCCGCCAGCAGGATCCCCCCGCTGGCGAGCACCGTCAGAATCCTTATCGGATAAGAGCCGGACTTGCCATTGCCTGCCTGCCGTCTCGCAACTCTCCTGATGAGCATAATCGGCAAGAACCTCCGCCCATGCCACTTATCGGGCCGCATGGTTATGTAGCGAATCCTGGTGATCCGGTTTTCCGTGTGATTCTCTTTCTGCGAATTCCCGCTACCGGCGATGTATATGCGGCCGACCGCGAAATTAAGTATTCACTCGTGACGGAGCGGGGCCGGTGGCGTGAATGAATCAGCCGTTATGGCGCTGCAGCCAGGTCATGATCAGGTTCCCGGCGCCCTCGTTAACAGGGCGCGAGCAGGTCCAGTCTCCGCGGATATGGTTAGGGTCCGCCAGGTTGGCTGACTCGAGCAGCCTCGGCCCTGCCAGGTTGTATCCGACCAGTCCCATTTTGTGCCTGGCCAGATACCGCAGGAACCTGGGCACGGCGCTGGGAGCGTCACCCCAGCACGCCCAGTCGGCGTTCGCCCGGCTGTAATTGACCCACTCGCCTTCAACCACCGGATATCGCCTGGCCAGGAACCCGAACGAGCGCTTCCAGCTAGACCAGACGTGCCGTCCTGGCGGCCGGTGCTCGGAGTAGGCGAGCGGGCCGACTCCGGTCAGGTGCCGCCTCGGAACTTTCCGCAGGTCCCTGGCCCGGTGCGACCCCTCGACCCAGAACAGGTTCCGGCCGCCATGGTGGCGTATGTAGCGGGCCAGGTGCTCCATCCGGTTATGCCAGTTGCGCCACGGGCCGGCGGGCTCGTTAAACAGGTCGAAGATGACCTGCCGGTTATGCCCGTACTGACGGGTCAGCCTGCGCCAGACCCGCCTCGTCCGCCGGTCAGGGACGGGGGTGCGCTTAGAACCGACCGCAATCACCACAACTAGCCCATCGTGTTCGGCACGGCGGGCGACCGACCGCAGGGCAGACAGGAACGCATGGTTGATGTTCCGTTCCTGCAGGAAGCCCACCCGAACCAGGTTCGCGCACCATGACTCGGCGGCGGCGTCGACCTCAGCCCGCATAACTGTCGCATCCCGCGGCCGCCGGAGCCCCGTCAGGTTGATCCCGTAAGGAACAAACCGCGCTCCGCTGCCGGTCACCACATGTGCTCCGCGGACCCGGAACGGGCCACGCACATGATGACAGGGCGCCGGTGATGCCTTTCCCGCATGCTCAGCCGAACCGCCGGTACCCGGCGCGGCCGCCCTGTGCGCGGTAGTTGCCGCCGCAGGATTTGCCGCCGCGGGCGGGGTGGTCCCTGGCCCGGTTCTCGCCAGCAGGGTCCCGCCAACGGCCAGCACGGTCATGATTCCGGCCAGATAATAGCCCGATATGCCGTTACCTGCCTGCTTCCTCGCAGCTCTCCTGATGATCATAACCGGCAAGAGCCCCCGTTTTCGCCGCTTATCGATCGCACAGTGACTTATTGGAGCGATTTATTGAAGCCTGGTGATTCGCGCATGCCCGCAATTCCCCTGCTGCGAATTCCCGCTGCCAACAGTATTATGCGGCGGGTAGCGCGAAACGGTGGATTGCCGCTAAAGGCGTGTCGGGCAATATGCCCGTGTTCGATCCATACCGGGATTGCCTCACAGCGCAGGCTGGGCTATCCGGGCCCCGGATCGTGCCGGTGCCAGCCGCCGGAGCTGCCGGAACTGGCGTGCCAGAGCATGCGGGGAGCATCCTTGATCGCGGCACCGGGCGCGCCGGTCTCCGCATACGGGGAGAGCGTGAATCCGTTGGCCAGCGTGACCGCCGGGATCCCGGCCGTCCCGGGTGCCGCGGCTTCCGGCGCCAGCCCTCCGCCAGGGGCCAGGCCTGCGCCCCGAACGACGCCGGCCACCATCGCGGCCCGCACCGCGCCGATGTCGTCTTGCGCCCGGATTTCCGCGAGGGCTGCCAGGTCCCAGCACTCGGTCCCGTTCACAGAAACCGCCCCGCCCGCCCGGCGCACCCGCCCGGCCACCACGAGCAGCCAGGAGCCGAACACCCGGGCGGCGCACCGGTGCTGGACCGACTCGAAGAAGGCCAGGTCGACCGGCCCGGTCGCGTCGTCGAGGGTGACGAAGATGATCCGCTGGCCGGACCGGACCGCCGGAGTCTGGGTCGCGGTCTTCACCCCTGCCACCAGCACCCGGCTGCCAGCGCGGCAGCGATGCAGGTCACGCGAGCGGACCACGCCCAGCTCGGTGATCAGGTCCTGGTAGAAGCCGAGCACGTGCTGGCTCAGGTCGATGCCGAGGATCTCCAGTTCGGCCTCGACTCGCTCGGGCAGCGTCAGTTCCGGCAGCTCACCCGCTGGGACCAGCCCGGCGAAGCCGTCGCCGTCGAACCCCAGCGGAAGCAATTCCCCGGCCCCCCTGCCCTGAGCCGGCCCGCCGTCAGCAGCCCCGCCGTCGACTGGCCTGCCATCGACCGGCCCGCCACCTGCCGCCCCGCCACCGGCCGCCGCTGGCCCGCGACCCCGCCTTTCACCCCTTCCAGCCACTTCAGCGCCCCGGATTGTTCTGGTTTGGGTGCTGGAAGGGGTGAAAAGTCGCGGCAGGAGGCTGTTAGGCGCGCGACCCGGGCGCGCGGGTACGCAGGGCGCCTGCGTGCTGGATGAACCGGGCGCCTGTGCGCCGCGCGAGCGGGACGCTTGGGTGCGGGGTGCTCGGGACGACTGCGCAGCGGGCGAGCGGTCGAGAACTCGCACCCGGGCGAGCAGGTCTCGCCTCGATACCCGGGCACCGCCGGCCGCCCCGCTTCCAGCGAGCTCAGCGGTCCCGGCCGGGATCGGCCCGGCCGGGACCGCCCCTGCCGCGCCGATCCCGTAAAGCGTGTCGAACCCGCCAACCAGCACCAGTCGTTCGGTGACCGGCCGGGATACCCGGGCCCGCTCCCAGAAATCCCGCACCGAAAGATAGGGCTGCCCGGCCACGATCCGGGCCACTTCGGCCTCGCTGATTCCTTTGACTTCCCGCAGCCCCGCCCGGAGCCCCCAGCCGCCGGTCCCTTCACCGGTCGCGCCTGCCCCGGGACCCGTCCCTTCCCCGGCGTGCTCCGCCCCGGCGTGCTCCGCTCGCCAGTCCCCCGCCGACACGTTCACGTCCACCGGGAGCACGGCGATCCCGTGCAGCCTCGCATCCCCGACGATCACCCGCTTGGGGTACATGCCGGGGTCGTGAGTGAGCACCCCGGCATAGAACGGAGCCGGGTAATGCCGCTTCAGCCACGCCGACTGGTAGGTCGGGACCGCGAAGGCGGCCGCGTGCGCCTTGCAGAAACCGAACCCGCCGAACGACTCCAGCACCTCCCACACCCGGGTCACCGTGACCTCCTCATACCCGCGGTCGCTGGCCTCGGCGCGGAACCACTCCCCGGCTTCCTCCCGGGTCCGGTCGTCGGACAACTGCCGCCTGACCCGGTCTGCCTCTGAGAGCCCGCAGCCGGTCATGGCGTGAATGATGCGCAGCACCTGCTCGTGGAAGATGACCACCCCGCCGGTCTCGCTGAGCGCGTCGACGAGGTCGTCGTGCGGGTACACCGGCACCCGGTCGCCGTTCCGCCACTGGAGGTAGGGACTGATCATGTCGGAGTTGACGGGCCCCGGCCGGAACAGCGAGATGTCCACGATCAGATCGCCGAGATCGCGCGGCCGGAGCTTGGTGACCAGTTCCCGCTGGCCAGGCGACTCGATCTGGAAGCAGCCGAGCGTCCGGGCCGAGCTGACCAGATCGAACGTTGTCTCGTCGCGGGAATCGACCGCATCGAGGTCCACCCGCTGCCCGGTGGTCCGCTCGATCTCGGCCAGGGCGTGCGCCATCGCCGACTGCATGCGCACCCCCAGCACATCCAGCTTGATCATTCCCGCGGTCTCGACGTCATCCTTGTCGAACTGGCTCAGCGGCAGGCCTTCGAGGCTCTGCTCCACCGGGGTCCGGTCCAGCAGGGTGGCGTCGGAGAGCACCACTCCGCAGGGGTGCATCGCGATATGCCTGGGCAGCCCGTCCAGCCGCTCGGCCAGCCGGAACACGCCGGACAGCTGGGGCATGGCCAGCCCGCTGGCACGCAGTTCCGGTAGCTCGGCCAGGGCGCCGCCGATGTGCCGGGCCCGGATGCGCGGGAATGCCTTGGCGACCGCGTCGATCTCGTGCGGGGGGAACCCGAGCGCGGCGGCCACGTCCCTGATCGCGCTGCGTGCCCGGTAGGTCTCCATCATCGACACGCAGGCCACCCGCTGATCGCTGTAAGCGTCGAAGATCGCCCGGTAGGCCTCGATCCGCCGGGCCGACTCGACGTCGAGGTCGATGTCGGGCAGGCCTTCCCGGCTCTCCGACAGGAACCGCTCCATGATCAGGCCGTGCTCAATGGGGTCGATGCCGGAGATACCGATCAGGTAGGTGACCAGGGAGCCCGCCCCGGAACCGCGGATGGAGCAGCGGATGCCGCGGCCGGCGATGAGCGCGGCGACATCGGCCACGGTGAGGAAGTAGGACGCCAGCCCGGTCTTAGCGATGATTTCCAGCTCATCGCCGAGACGGCGGCCGGCCGCCGCCCGGCGGCGAGTCGCTTCCCGGCCGGTCCCGGCCGGGAAGCGACGGTCCAGCCCGTCAGCGCAGCGGGCACGCAATTCGGCCAGCGGATCCGCGGCGCCGGTCTCGGGCACGAACCTGCCCCCGAGGCCCAGGTCCATGACCGGGTCGAGGGCGCACCAGCGGGCGAGGTCCGCGGTGGCGGTGAGCAATTGCCCCGCCGCGTCGTCGTCGCCGCAGACCCGCGCCGCGATCCGGGCCATCTCCGCCCCGCTGGCCAGGTAGGCCCGGGTGTTGTACCGGTCGCGATGGCGGTGGCCGAGCGGGACGAGCTGCCGGGCCGCGTCGAGCACCTGCGCCACCGGGCCGTCGGCGGGCTCGAGGTAGCGGACCGCGTTGCTGAGCACCGCCGGGATGCCTTGCTCCCTGGCAAGTTCCAGCATCCGGCCGGCCCGGAACCGGTCTCCCGGCGCCCGGTGGTCGACGATCTCGATCATGGTCTCGGCCCGCTCCCGCCAGCGGCGCAGGGCGGCCGCGGCCAGGTCCGGCCGGCGGGCGGCGGCCGCCTGCCCGGCGTCGCTGCCGGGACCCAGCAGCACGACGAGGTTCGCGGCATGCTCGGCCACCAGGTCCGGCGTTACCGCCGGGTCTCCGCGCTCGCCCTGGTGGGCCGCGCTGACCAGGCGGCACAGCGAGGCCCAGCCCTGCTTGCCGGCGGCCAGCACGGTCACCCGGCGGCCAGCGCCGTCCCGCAATGCCGGATCGCCGCCCCGGCCATCCGCCCCGTCCCGCAATGCCAGGTCGGCACCGAGGATCGGCGCGATTTCCGCCTGGGCGCACGCCACCGCGTGCTTCACCGCGCCGTACAGGCCGTCCCGGTCGGTCAGCGCCAGCGCGGGCATGCCGAGTTCCGCCGCCCGTGCAGCCAGGGCGGCCGGGGTGGCCACCCCGTAGCGCAGCGAATACGACGACGCGACATGCAGGTGCGCGAAGTCCGCCGCCCGGTCCGGCCCGCTTCCCGTTGCCCGGCGGAGCATGCCTGGGCCTAGTCCCAGATCCGGGCCAGCAGCCAGCTGCCGGCGGCCGTGTCCCGCCGCAGCTCGTATGTGGCGG
>JAIRTY010000310.1 GCA_031254715.1 Nocardiopsaceae bacterium
AGCCGGGATCGGCCGCGCCGATCCGCGCGACCAGGTCGAAGAACGGCCGGGACCGCTGATCGGCGAATCGGCAGCCCAGGCGGCTGGCATCCGCTGCCCGCCGCTCAGCTTATCGCGCTCGACCCGGGCAACCCGATGTACCTGCCGGTGCCTGCCGGGACCCGGGCCCGGTTCGCCCGGCTGACCGTGAAAAGCGGCACCGGCGCGCCGGTGTGCGTGGGGGAGCTGCGCGCGTTCGGGCCCGATCCCGCGGCGGCGCGGCTGGACCTGGGCGCTGACCTGTCCTTCACGCCGCAGGAGCTGGCCGCGGGCGCCGGCTTCACCGACCGCGGCCGCCCGGGCAGCCCGATCACGATCCTGCGCGCGAACGGCGCCAACTTCGTCCGGATGCGGCTGTGGGTCAGCCCCCCGCCCGGCTACAGCAACCTGGCCAGCGACCTGTCGCTGGCCAGGGCGGTCAGCGCCGCCGGGATGAAGATCTATCTGGACATCATGTACTCCGACTTCTGGGCTGACCCGCAGCACCAGGACATCCCGGCCGCCTGGCAGGGCCAGGACCTCAGCCAGCTCGCGGCCACCGTCCGCTCCTACACCCAGCAGGTGATCTCCGCGTTCGCGAAGCAGCGGACGCCGGTGGACCTGGTCTCGATCGGCAACGAGATCCGCAACGGCATGCTGTGGCCGGCCGGCCAGGTGGACCCGGGCACCGGCGCGGGCTACGACAACCTCGCGACCCTGCTCAAGGCGGGCGTGGCCGGCGCGCGGGCTGGCAACCCGCCCGGTCACCGGCTCCAGGTCATGATGCATTACGACCAGGGCGGCGATAACAAGCTCAGCCAGGCCTTCTTCCAGGCCCTCAGCTCCCGCGGCGTCCCGTTCGACGTGATCGGCCTGTCCTACTATCCGTTCTTCCACGGCACGATCTCGCAGTTGCGGGCGAACGTGGACGCGCTCGCCGGGCAGTTCCGCAAGCCGATCGTCATCGCCGAGACGCAGTACCCCTGGACGCTCGCGAACGGCGACAGCACAGGCAACTTCGTCTGGCAGCCCAGCCAGGTGCCGGCCGGGTACCCGGCGAGCCCGGGCGGCCAGCTCTCGTTCGTCAGCGACGAGCTGTCCATCCTCGCGCAGGTCCCGGACGGGCTCGGGCAGGGACTGTTCTACTGGGAGCCGGAATGGATCCCGGGTGTGGGCTGGGAGCCGGGCGCCGGGACGCCGAACGACAACCTCACCCTGTTCGACTTCCAGGGCCGGGCGCTGCCCTCGATCGGGTTCCTGGGCAATCCGGCCGGGGTGTGCCAGAGCTACGACCCCTGGGACGTGCCCTGCGTGATCGGGTCCTGAGCCCCCGGTCCCGGGCTGGGCTGCTCGCGCCGCCGCCGCGGCAGCAGCAGCGCGGGCACCAGGGCGGCCGCGAGCAGGGCGACTGCCACCCAGAAGGTGGTGCCGAACGCGCCCGCCAGCGCGGCCGCGGCATGCGGCTGCGGCTGGCTGGACAGGGCGGCGATCGCCGTGCTGCCGCCGCGACCGCCGGGCAGGCTGGCGGTGATGGCGCGCTGCAGGACGATGGCGAACAGAGCGGTCCCGATCGCGCCTGCGATGCGCTGAATGGCGTTGAGCGCGCTGGTCCCGCGCGGGGTCTCGGCGCGGGAGAGGGCGGCGAAGGCGGCGGCCATGCTGGGAGTCACGGTCGCGCCGATCCCCATCCCGACGACCAGCAGGGCGGCGCTCAGGTACAGGCCCGGCGTCCGCGCGCCGAGCTGGGTGTAGGCAAGCGTGCCGAGCGCCGCGACGGCAATGCCGGCCGAGGCGACGCCGCGGGGGCCTGCCTTGTCGGTCAGCCAGCCCGCCAGCGGCAGCGCCAGCGCCGCCCCGATCCCCTGCGGGGCGAGCAGCAGCCCGATCTGCAGCGCGGTGTCGTGCCTGACCACCTGGTAGTAGAGCGGTATCAGGATCAGCGACCCGAAGAGCCCGATCATGAGCAGCAGGTTGACGGCGGCCGCGGCGGCGAAGCCGCGGCGGCGCAGCAGCGAGATGTCGATGAGCGCCCCGGCGCCCCGGCGGCTGGCGTGCCAGCCGAACAGCGCGATCAGCGCGAGCCCGGCCAGCGCGGCGGTGATCGTGACCGGACGGCCGAAACCGCCGTGGCTGCCTGCCTCGGACATGCCGTACAGGAACACGGCGATGCCCGGCGACAGCAGCAGCAGCCCGCGGACGTCGAGCCGCTGACCGGCCCGCGGCCCGGCGCCGGGCAGCAGCCGCCAGGCGGCGAGCAGGGCGGCGGCGCCGACCGGCAGGTTGAGGAAAAAGATCCAGCGCCAGCTGGCAGCGCCGATGATCGCCCCGCCGAGCAGCGGCCCGAACACCGGGGCCAGCAGCATGGGCACCCCGACCACGCTCATCACCCGGCCCATCCGGGCCGGGCCCGCCGCCTGGGCCAGGATCGCCTGCCCGACCGGCAGGATCATCCCGGCACCGAGGCCCTGCACCACCCGGAAGGCGATCAGTGAGCCGATCGACCAGGACGCGCCCGCGAGCGCCGACCCGGCCAGGAACACCAGCAGGGCGGCCAGCCAGACGCGCTTGGCGCCGAACCGCTCTGCCGCCCAGCCGGTGACCGGGATGACGGTCGCGAACGCGAGCATGTACCCGGTCAGCACCCACTGGATCGCGTCGATCGACGTGTTGAGGTCGGTCCCGAGGGTGGGGATGGCGACGTTCACGATGGTCAGGTCGAGCACCGTCATGATCGTGCCCAGGATGACGACCGCCGAGAGCAGGAGGACCTCCCGGCTCAGACCTGTCTCCCGCCCGCCGTCAGCGGCCGGTTGCCGCCCCGTGCTGCTGGCTGTCATCGGAGCCTCCCGCGGTGTATGATCGATACACCATAAATATAGAGCTACACTAAATTTATGGCAACTCCACTGCGGGATGATGAGGGCATGGGACTTCGCGAGCTGAAGAAGGAGCAGACCCGGCGCCTGATCGCGGACACCGCCTGGCGGCTGTTTGCCGACCGCGGGTTCGACCGGGTGAGCGTCGCGGAGATCGCCCGGGAGGCACAGGTCGCCGAGGCGACGGTGTTCAACTACTTCCGCACCAAGGAGGACCTCTTCTACTCCCGGCTGGAGGCCTTCGGGGGCTGGCTGGCCGATGCGGTCCGGGCCCGGCCGGCCGGCGAGCCGGCCCTTGCCGCGTTCCGCCGCGCCCTGCAGGCCGAGGGCGGCCTGCTCGCCCAGGCGGAGGCGGGCGACCCGGACGCGCTGGAGCGGCTGCGGACGGTCAACCGCCTGGTCGCCGAGAGCCCGGCCCTGCTCGCCCGCGAGCAGCAGGCCCTGTCAAGCAACGCGGAGGCGCTCGCCGCCCTGCTGGCGGCGGAGACCGGCGCGCCCGCCGGTGACATCCGGCCGCAGGTGGCGGCGAATGCCCTGACGGGGCTGCACCGGGCGCTGATCGACTACGTGCGCACCCGGGTGCTGGCCGGCGACGATCCGGCCGGGCTGGCCGGCGACGTCCGCCGGGTGGCCGCGCAGGCGCTGGCGCTGCTCGAGCAGGGGCTGGGTGAATACGCCGTCAAGCCGCCGGACCGGCCAGCCCCGCCGGTCAGAGCTTGACCTGGTAGGTCCGCTCCAGTTCCTCGATCCAGTCGTCGCGGATCGTGATGCCGTAGTTCTCGGCCAGCTGGTAGTACTCCGGCGGGGAGCCATGCCGGTCCAGGATGGGCGCCAGTTCCTCGAAGTAGGATTCCAGCCCGCCCGGACAGACGATCTCGATCACGGTGGCGGGGGAACCGCCAGCGTTCCACATGGCATGCGGGACGCCGCGCGGCTTGACCAGGTAGGAGCCCGGGCCCGCGTCCTGCACCCGGTCCCCGGTCCGGATCCCGACGGTCCCGGACAGCACCAGCGAGTACTCGTCCTCCCGGGCGTGGGCGTGCGGCTTCACCAGGGTCCGGGGCGGGATCTCCACCTCCATGGCGGCCAGGCTGCCGCCGGAGTCGGCGCTTTCCACCTTGTACCTGAACCGGACGCCGAAGAGCTTGACTGTCTTGCCCTCGCCCGGCGCCACCACCTTCGGGCTGACTGCGGGAGTCATCACGGTCCTCCTTGTCATCGCGTGGTCTCCGGAATGGTCACGGGCGCTGCGGCTGCCGGTGCCGCGGTCCCTGGTGCGGCCGGTGCCGGCAAGGGCCGGGCGAAGTGCCCGGGCCGCAGC
>JAIRTY010000350.1 GCA_031254715.1 Nocardiopsaceae bacterium
CGGCAGCCGGCCGGTACTCCGCACCGCCCAGGCGCTGGTCTGCGTGTCGCTCCCGGCCATCGGCTTCGCCAGCTCGCTGCCGGAACTGTTCGCCGCGGTGGCCGTGTTCGGGCTGCTGCTCGGCGCCGTGGACGCGACCATGAACATGCAGGGCGCCATCACCGAGCGGCGCTACGGCTACAGCGTGATCACCGCGTTCTACGGCGGCTGGAGCGCGGCCGGGATCGCGGGCGGGCTGTGGAACGCGGCCGCCGGCAAGCTGGGGCTGTCGCTGGGCACGGCGTTCGGCATCGCGGGGGCGGTGGGGCTGGCGGGGACGCTGGCCAGCGGGCGGTTCCTGTCCGGCAAGGCCGAGGACGTGACGCCGGTCACCGAGGCGGTCGCGAAGGCCGCCGGGATATCGATCCCGTGGCGGCCGATCATGCTCATCGGCATCGCGATGGGATGCATGTACATCGGCGATGCCGCGGTGTCCAACTTCAGCTCGGTGTACATGGACCACGTCCAGCACGGCGGCAAGGCGCTGCTGCCGCTGGCGTTCGCCGCCTACCAGGCGATGATGGTGGCCGGGCGGGCTATCGGGGACTACCTGGTCCGCCGGTTCGGCGCCGCGGCGGTGGTACGGACCGGGGCCATCGTGGCGGCGGCCGGGCTCGCCTGCGTGGTCGTCGCGCCATCCCCGGAACTGGCGATCGCCGCCTTCGCGCTCACCGGGCTCGGGTACTGCGTGGTGCCGCCGCAGTGCTTCTCGGCCACGGCGAAGCTGGATCCCACCGGCTCCGGCATCGCGATCTCCAGGGTCAACGTGTTCAACTATGCCGGGTTCGTGCTCGGTGCCGCGCTGGTCGGCGGCATCGCCGGGGCGGCCGGCTGGCGTGCCGCGTATGCGGCGCCGCTGCTGCTCACCGTCGTCATCCTGGCGCTTGCCCGCGGCTTCGCCCCGGAGCCGGCGCCGGCCCTGGCGCCGGCTCCCGCACCGGGCCCGGGGCCCGCATCGGGTCCGGCTCCCGCACCGGGGCTGGGGCCCGCACCGGGCCAGCCCTCCGGGCCGCGCCAGGCGCGCCGCGAAACGCGATGATCATGGACCTGCCGCGCGCCTGACTACTGCGACTCCCCGCTCATCCGCTGGCCAGCCGCTTAGCTGGACGTCTCCCCGGCCGGCCGGGGCCCGGCCACCGGCTCGGCTGCCTCGCGGACCACCGACAGCGGGCGAGCGATGTCCTCCAGTGCCCGGCCCTCAGCGGCGATGCCCAGGACGATCTCAACGACACCGCCGGTGATCATCACCCCGGCGCCGATCAGGTACCCGATGAAGAGCTTGAACGGGTCGTTCCCGGTCCCGATGATGTGGCCGTAGAAGATCGGTCCCAGCGCGCCGAAGCACTGGGCGATGGCGAAGAAGATGGCGATCGCCTGCGCGCGGATCTCCAGCGGGAAGATCTCGCTCACGGTCAGGTAGGCCGCGCTGGCGCCGGCCGAGGCGAAGAAGAAGATGACGCACCAGGCGATCGTCTGGGTGGCGGCGGTCAGGATCCCCAGGTTGAAGAGATAAGCGGTCACCGCCAGCATCCCGCCGGACAGGATGTAGGTGCCGGCGATCATCTGCTTGCGGCCGATGGTGTCGAAGAAATGGCCGATGGTCAGCGGGCCCGCCAGGTTGCCGACCGCGAAGGCGATCAGGTAGAACGGCGCGTCGTTCGCGTTCACGTGGTAGAACTTCGTGAGCACCAGCGTGTAGGTGAAGAAGATCGCGTTGTACAGGAACGACTGCGTGATCATGAGCGTGGCGCCCAGCGCCGACCTGGGCCAGAACCGGGAGAACAGGACCCGGGCCAGGGTCAGGTAGCTGGTCTGGCGGGTCGGCCTGACCGCAAGCTCCTTGCTCTCGTCCACCGCCGGCAGGGACCGGCCCGAGGCTTCCACCTCGCGTTCGATGCCGGTGATGGTCTGCTCGGCCGCCTCTCCCTGGCCGTGCATGAGCTGCCAGCGCGGGCTTTCCGGCAGGTTCCGGCGGACCACCAGGATGATCACGGCCAGCGCCGGCCCCAGCAGGAACCCGATCCGCCAGCCGAGGCTCGGCGGGAGCACGTTGAGCAGCAGCAGCGAGCCCAGCGTGCCGATGATCGCACCGCCCCAGTAGGTGCCGTTCACCGCGATGTCGACCCGGCCCCGGTAGCGGGATGGGATCAGCTCGTCGATCGCCGAGTTGATGGCGGCGTACTCACCGCCGATCCCCATGCCGGCCACGATCCTGGTCGCGTAAAGGAAGGTCACCCAGCCTGGCCCGGCGCCCGCGGTCGCGGCGGTGAGCCCGCTGCCCACCAGGTAGACCCCCAGCGTCACCATGAACAGGTTGCGGCGGCCAAGCCGGTCCGACAGCCGGCCGAACACCAGCGCGCCGATGACCTCGCCGATCAGGTAGACCGTGGCGATGGCGCCGACCGCGGTGGACGACATGCTGAGGGTCTCGGGCGTGCTCAGTTTCCCGGCAACGGCGCTCGCCACGGTGATCTCCAGCCCGTCCAGCACCCATGCCACGCCGAGCGCAATCACCATCCGGGTATGGAACGGTGACCAGGGAAGGCGGTCCACCCGGGCCGGGACCAGGCTCCGGATGACGCCGTCAGGGGCCGCCGCAGCAGGCTGTGCCGACATGTAGCCCCTCCCTTACTTTCTGTGATCACGCCCTACCCTGCGAATCCCCCGTTCTCACCTGGACGGAGTTGGGGCTTGCCACCACCGCCTGTGGCTTGCCGCCACCGCCTGTGGCTTGCCGCCACCCTCTGGGGCTTGCCGCAACTCCCTGGGGCTTCCGCAACTCTTCGCATATAGTTAGCTCTGTGAAAGATCCTTTCGCGGATCTGGGCCGGCAGGACGGCGCTGGGACCGGCGCTGCCGCCGGGCCAGCGTCGAACGGGACCGGAACCGCCGCCGGGCGAGCGGCGCCCGGGACCGGGCCAGCGCCCGGGACCGGAACCGCCGCCGGGACCGGAACCGCTGGGGCCTGGCCCGGGCACCGGGATGCGGCCGGGCTGCTGGCCGCGATCAGCGCTGTCCGCCGCACCACCCGCCGGGCGGTCCGGCAGGCCTGGCCGGGCGAGCCGCTGCCGACCTCGCAGAGCGAGCTGCTCCGCCTGGTGGCCGAGCATCCGGGCATCACGGTGGCGGCCGCCGCCCGCGAGCTCCGGCTGGCGCCGAACACGGTGAGCACGCTGGTGGGCAGCCTCACCGAGCGCGGCCTGCTCAGCCGCCAGCGGGCGCGGTCAGACGGCCGCACGGTCAGCCTGGACCTCACGCCGGTGGCGGTGAAGCGGCTGGCCGACCGCCGTGATCTGCGGGCCGAGCTTGCCCAGCAGGTCCTGGTCCAGCTTCCCGAGGCTGACCAGCAAGCCCTGGCCAGCGCGGTGCCGGCGCTGCTGCGGCTGGCGGAAGGGCTGGCGGCACTATGACCGGCGGGCCCGGCCGTCACGACGGCGCCGTGGCCAGCGCACCGGCTGCCGCAGCGGGAACCGCCCGGCCCGGCCAGCTGGCC
>JAIRTY010000403.1 GCA_031254715.1 Nocardiopsaceae bacterium
GTCGCCGTCGCTGCGGCTGGGCGTGTCCCCCCGGGGCGCCACGGCGCTGCAGGCCACCAGCCGGGCGTGGGCCTGGCTGGCGGGCCGCGACTACGTGATCCCGGACGACGTGAAGGCTCTCGCCCGGCCTGCCCTGAGGCACCGGATCCAGCTGCGCCCGGAGGCGGAACTGGAGGGCGCCACCGCCGACGGCCTGCTGGACGGCGTGCTGGCCGCCGTTCCCGTGCCGCGATGAGCGCGGGACCGGCGGGATCGCCGGGACTGACGGGGCTGACGGGACCGCCGGGGCTGACGGGACCGCCGGAGCCAGTGGGATGGCCTGGGCCTGGCGGATCGCCGGAGCCGCCGTCATTGCCGGGGCCTGCGGGGGCAGGTCCTCGTTCCTGCGGGTTAATGCCGGTGGGGGGCAGGTGGCGCTGACCGGGCGGGCGGTACTGGCGGCCCTGGCCGGAGCCCTGATCGTGCTGGCGGTGCGGGCCGGCGCCGCGCTGCTGTTGGTGAACGGGCTGCTGCTGGCGGCCATCGCGGCGGACCTGGCGCTGGCGGCCCCGGTCCGCCCGCTGCGGCTGGTCAGGTCCGGCGACACCAGGGTGCTGCTGGGAGAGAACGCGTCGGTCACGCTGGCCGTCGAGAACCCGGGGCCGCGCCCGCTCCGGGCTCAGCTCAGGGACGCCTGGCAGCCGAGCGCCGGCGCGCACCCCCATCACCATCGGCTGCACGTCCCGCCCGGCGGGCGGGCGTCCCTCACCACCACGCTGACCCCGGTCCGGCGGGGCGACAAGCCGGCCGCGGGCGTGACCGTGCGCTCGGTCGGGCCGCTCGGGCTGGCCGCCCGGCAGGCAGGGCTCACCGCGCCCTGGACGGTGCGCGTGCTGCCGCCGTTCCAGAGCCGCCGCCACCTGCCCGCGAAGCTGGCCCGGCTGCGGCTGCTGGACGGGCAGCACCGGGCCCTGCTGCGCGGCCAGGGCAGCGAGTTCGACTCGCTGCGGGAGTACGTGATCGGCGATGACGTCCGGTCCATCGACTGGCGGGCGACCGCCCGGCGCCGGGACGTGATGGTACGGACCTGGCGCCCCGAGCGGGACCGCCGCATCCTGATCGTGCTTGACACCGGGCGGACCTCGGCCGGGCGGGTCGGCGGGGTGCCGCGGCTGGACGCGGCCATGGACGCGGGCCTGCTGCTGACCGCGCTGGCGTCGCGGGCAGGCGACCGGGTGGACCTGATCGCGTTCGACCGGCGGGTCCGGGCGCGGGTGGTGGGGACGCCCCGCCCGGCCGTGCTGCCGGCGGTCGCGGACGCGATGGCGGGCCTGGAGCCCGAGCTGGTCGAGACCGATGCCGCCGCGCTGGCCAGCGCGGCGCTGACGACAGCGGGCCACCGGTGCCTGATCGTGCTGCTCACCGACCTCAACCCGGCCGCGGTCAGCGACGGCCTGCTGCCCCGCCTGCCGCTGCTAGCCGCCAGGAACGAGGTCCTGGTGGCGGCGGTGGCTGACCCGGCGCTGGCGGAGCTGGCGGCCGGCCGCGGTGACGCGGCCCTGGTGTATGAGGCGGCCGCTGCCGAGCAGGCGGTTGCCGCCCGCCAGCGGGTGTCCGCGCTGCTGCGGCGGTGCGGGGCGCGGGTGGTGGAGGCGCCGCCCGACCAGCTGCCCGCCGCGCTGGCGGACGCCTACCTGGCCCTCAAGGCGGGCGGACGGCTGTAACGCCCGCCCGCCGCCAGGCCAGGCACGCGGGGGCGCCTCAGCCGCTGACCGGCACCGCCGCCGGCGCCTCAGCCGCTGACCGGCACCGCGGCTGGCGCCTCGGCGATGTCCGGCGACAGCCCGGCGCGCTCGGCCCGGCGGCCCGCCACGATCACGTACCCGAGGAACGCGGCCTCGGCCACCGCGCCGATCAGGATCCGGGCCCAGGCCGGCAGCGGCGACGGGGTGACGAACGCCTCGATCGCGCCCGACACGAGCAGGACCACGATCAGCCCGAGCGCGATGGTCACCGAGGCGCGGCCCTCCTCGGCCAGCGCCGTAGCCCGCGGCCGCGGGCCGGGATCGATGACGGTCCAGCCCAGCCGCAGGCCGGTCGCGGCCGCCAGGAACACAGCGGTCAGCTCCAGCATCCCGTGCGGCAGCACCAGCGCGAAGAACAGCACGCCCCGGCCGTGCGAGATCATGAGTCCCGCTGCCACCCCGAGGTTGGCGGCGTTGCTGGCCAGCAGCCACAGTGTGGGCAGCCCCAGCAGGATGCCGAAGATCAGCGACAGGGCCGCCACCCACGCGTTGTTGGTCCACACCTGGGCGGCGAACGCCGGCGGCGCATACGTCGAGTAGTAGTGCTGGAACTGGTGGTACACCAGGTTGCGGACCGACGCCCGGGGCAGCAGCGCCGCCTGCACCGCCGGGGAGCGGGCGACCCACCAGCCGATGAGGAAGGCCACCAGCAGCGACCCGGCCGCGGTCGCCAGCCACCACCAGCGCGCCCGGTAGGCCATGGCCGGGAACGAGACGAGCGCGAACCGGCCGGCCGCTGCCCAGCTGGGCGTTTCCGCCCCGGTGACGGCCGCCCGGGCGCGGGCGACCCGGCTCGACAGGGAAGCCACCAGCACCGGGTCGTGTCCCGCCGAGCGGACCGCCGACAGGTGGGTGGCGGTCCGCTGGTAGAGCGAGACCAGCTCGTCGATCTCGGCACCGGACAGCCGGTGCCGCCGCCTGACGAGGGCGTCGAGCCGCCGCCACTCCGCCTCGTGAGCGGCGGTGAAGGCGTCGGCGTCCACGGGGAAACCTTAGCGGCCCGGCGGCCGGGCGCGGCGGCCCCCGCGGCCACGGCCCGCCCGCAAGGCCACGACCCGCCCGCAAGGCCACGGCCCGTCCGCACG
>JAIRTY010000060.1 GCA_031254715.1 Nocardiopsaceae bacterium
CACCCCGGCCGACCTGGCCCGGGTGGAACGGATCCTGGCCGCGGCACCGCCCGCCCGCTGAGTCGGCCCGTCCGCTGACCCGGCCCGCTCGCTGAGCCGGAGCGACCAGTCCGCTGACCGGCGTCGTCCGTCCGCTGGCCCGGCTCGGGTGGCCGGTCACCGGTCCGGTGTGACCTGGATCCCCCAGGAATGGCTGACGCTGCCGCCCGGCGCGACCGAGAGCACGTCCGTCCCGCTGTTGAACGCGTTGGGCGGGCAGGTCATCGGCTCCACGGCGAGCGCGCGGCGGCCGCGCGGCGGCCCGAGCGGGTCGCCCGTGAACACCTGCAGCCAGCCGCAGCCCGGGCCTGCCCACAGCGCCACCTGCCGCCCGCCGCCGGACAGCCGCGCCCAGGCCCGTCCGCCGGAGTCCCGTGCCAGCCCGGTGAGCGCGTGGTCGAGCCGGGTGCCGCCGATCGCCCGGCGAGCCCGGAAGTCGGCCGGCGTGCCCGCCACGTCCCTGGCCGGGCCCGCCGGGATGCCACGGTCGTCGGCCGGCAGCCACTGTTGCGCCGGCAGTTCCAGCTCGCAGTCATCGATCTGCGGCAGGCCGGCCGTCAGGTAGGGGTGGGCGCCCACGCCGTAGGGCGCGGCGCGGGAGCCCGGGTTGCTGGCGGTGACGGTCACCTCCAGCCCCGCGGCCGTCACCCGGTACCCGGCGTCGATTTCCAGGCAGAACGGGTATCCGGACCGCCCGAGCAACGTCACCGCCAGCCGGACCGCGTCCGGGGCGCGGCTGACCTGGCGCCACGTCGCCCACCGGGTCAGCCCGTGGATGGCGTTCCCCGCCGCGGGCTCGCTGAGGTCGAGCTGGCACGTCTCGCCGCCCCAGGTGTAGCGGCCTTCGTCGACCCGGTTCGGCCAGGGAAGCAGCAGCTCGCCAGCGGCCCCGGGCGGCAGCTCATCCGGCTGGTAGCCGTCGATGGCGGGCTCGCCCTGATAGGAGAGCTCGCGCAGGCCCGCGCCGAGGCCGGTGATGGTGGCCCGGTACCCGGCGCCGGAGATCTCGTACTGGGCGCCTGTCAGCGGGGTCATGAACGGCTGCCAGGCGCGGTCGCGACAGATGTCATGAACTCATTCTGGTCGGCCCGGCTGCTGCCGGTGACGCCGGCGGGGGAACCCCGGGGCGGCCAGAAATGGCCTCCCCGGATCGGCAGCAATCCAGCGGCTGAGCGGGGAAAATAGCACCAAGGGGAAATAGTGCCGACGGGGCTGCTTGGGGAGCGGGGGACCGTCAGCCCCGCCGGCAGTTGAACCATAGCCGCCCGGCGCCATATGCGGGCGAAGTTGCCTAACCACGGGAGCCGGTTCGCACCGTTTTGGGCACTCCAATCCGGTTGAGGTTGGCCGGAGCGCGGCGCCGCTGCCGTGACGGTTGCTGCCTGGCGGGGTTGCTGGCAAGCCCGGCAGGCAGCGGGGCGGCTGGGGCAGTAGCCTGGATCAGTGACTTTTGGTAATCGAGTGGTCACTGATGACTGATGAGGCTTCGCGGCGCCGGGCGGAGGTCGCGGCCGGGCCGCGACCGGACACGGCGCGCGCCATCGGCCTCCCGCCGGCCGGCGTCCGCGGCGGGCTCCCTGACCTTGCTGACGCCGTCCCGGGCGGGAACGAGGGCGAGCCGCAGCGCCTGGCGCGCGCAGCCGCGGCCCTCGACGACGGCCAGGCCCTGGAGATCATCAGGGTCGCTCTCGCCTGTGATGCCACGGTCGCCACCTGGGAGGAACTGCTGGTCCCGGTGCTCAGCGAGATCGGCGACACCTATCAGCGGACCGGGACGGCGATCGAGGCCGAGCACCTGCTGTCGTCCTGCGTGGCAACCGCGCTGACCGACATCTGGTCGTCGGTGTTCCCGGCGCAGGGCCAGTCGCCGGTGCTGCTCGCCTGTGCCGAGGATGAGCAGCACACGCTCCCGGTGCATGCCCTGGCGGCCAGCCTGGCCGAGGACGGGATCGCCAGCCACGTGCTCGCCCCCGGGCTGCCGTGCCGGGCGCTGCGGGCGGCAATCGAGCGCATCGAGCCGAGGGCCGTGTTCGTCTGGTCGCAGACGGCCGCCACCGGCGACCCGGCCCCGCTGGCTGGCTGCGCGCCGGGCCCGTGGCAGCTGATCATCGGCGGCCCTGGCTGGCAGCAGGACCGCATTCCGGCCGGTATCCGGCTGGTGGACAAGCTGCCGGCGGCAGTCACCACGGTCCGTGCCGCGGTGACCGCCGCCGCCTGACCGTGCCCGTGCGGGCACCATCCGCCGCTATCCGCCCGCCCCGGCCAGGATCGGGCGCGGGTCGAACGTGGCGCGGATCCGGGTGACCTTGCCGTCCTCGCCGACCTGGGTCCAGTTGGCGACCGGGCACGGCGGGGCAACGCTGGTGTGCAGGTCGAACCAGGTGATCACGTTGCGGCCGTCGGTGCAGATCTGCTGGATCACGATGCCGGTCATGATTTCCGACATCCGCTCGATGCCGCGGACGCAATCATCGCGGCCGTCAGCCTGGCCGAGCGGCCCGGCGAACGTGACATCGTCGGCCAGCAGCGTGCGCAGTGCCTGGGAATCTCTGGCCTGCCAGGCGGCGAAGTACGCTGCGGCGGCTTCCGCCGGGTTTCCCGTCATGGTCGTCCTCCTTCGCTGGCTCGTCTCATGAGTGCTGCTGCCCGGTGTCAGGGCTGGTAGGAGCCGGGGACCCAGGCCCGGGTGCTCACCCCGATCGTGTTCCACGCGTTGATCGCCACGATCAGGCTGACCAGTGCGGCGATCTCATCGTCGGTGAAGACCGCCGCCACCTCCTGGTAGGCGCTGGCCGGCACGTGAGTGTCCGCGACCAGGGTCACGTCCTCGGTGAACGCCAGGGCCGCCCGCTCGCGTTCGGTGAAGAACGGGGCCTCCCGCCAGGCGGCCAGCGCGTACAGGCGCTGTTCGGTCTCGCCGCCCGCCCGCGCGTCCTTGGTGTGCATGTCGATGCAGTAGGCGCACCCGTTCAGCTGGGAGGCGCGGATCCGCACCAGTTCCCGCAGCGGGCGGTCGAACCCGACCAGGTCGAGCTGCCGGGTGGCCGCCTTGTCCAGGCCGCCCATGGCGCGGGCGAAGGCGGGGGCGTGGGCGTCGAAGTCGAGCCGGACCGGGATCTCTGTCTGCTGGGTGCTCTCGATTGCTGTCATGCTCATGACGTTAGGCCCGGAACCGGCCCTATATAAGTTCCAATTCCTGGCCGCAATCGTGGTCCACTTCGGGGCAGGCGGCGGGTGCGGCCGAG
>JAIRTY010000075.1 GCA_031254715.1 Nocardiopsaceae bacterium
CTCCTCTACACCGTCGGCGCGGTCTCCTACCACCGGCGCTGGGGAAACCTGTCCCCCGGCGTGTTCGGGTTCCACGAGGTGTTCCACGTCTACGTGTGCGCCGCCGCCACCTGCCAGTACATCGGCATCGCCCTGCTGGCCCGGTAGCGGCGAGGCTGAACCAATCTGATACCATAACGGTATGGCTATGACGCTTCGCTTGCCGTCAGAGATTGAAGACCAGCTCAAGCAGGTCGCCGAGGTTGAGCACCGCAGCGTGCAGCAGACGGTCCTGGTCGCGATCGAGGAATATCTGTCGATGCGGGAGACCGCCGAGATCCTCGCCGATCCGGCAGCGCTCAGGGGCCTCGCCGAAGCCAGGGAATCTGAGCAGGCCGGAGACGTGGTCTACGGCGCCGAAGCAGCGCGCTCGCTACTCGCCGAGCGCAAGCGGTGAGCCCTGGGTCTTACGAACCCGGGATGGCCCGCCCGGCTCGCCGCGCGATCACCGAACAGCTCCCGGAGGATGTCGCCGCTGCGGCCGTCGAGTTCATCACCGGACCGCTGCTGGAGGCGCCTTACCGGGTGGGCAAGCCGCTCCGGGACGCTCTGTCCGGGTTCCACAGCACCCGGCTCGGTACCCGGTGCCGGGTGCTCTACCGGATCGACGAGTCAAAGCACGCTGTCGTTGTGCAGGACATCCAGCACCGCTCCACGGCCTACCGGCGCCGTTAGGTTGCGTGTGCTCGTACCGGCAGGTGCCTGCCAATCTGCCCAGCATCACCGGTCACAGGTCGGATTACCCCAAGGTCGGTAGCGATCGGGCATCAGGCGACGACCCGGACGGCGGAGGAACCGTCCGGCAGCCGCCGTACCTCCAGCCGCTCGGGCACCCGTTCCTTGAGGTCAGCGAGGTGGCTCACGATGCCGACCACCCGGCCCCGGTCGCGCAGGTCGTCGATGACCGCCATCACCTGGTCGAGCGTGTCGGAGTCGAGCGAGCCGAATCCCTCGTCGATGACCAGGGTGTCGAGCTCCACTCCCCCGGCCTCGGCCCTGACCACGTCGGCGAGGCCCAGCGCCAGGGCCAGCGAGGTGTAGAAGGACTCGCCGCCGGACAGCGAGGCCGGGCTCCGCTCGTCACCGGTGTGCCGGTCGATGACCGCGAGCGTGAGGCCGCTGCAGGCGCGCCGGGAAGCGGCCTCGTCGGTGCGCATCAGCTCGTACCGCCCGGACGACATGGCCGCCAGCCGGACGTTCGCGGCCGCCACCACCTGGCCGAACCAGTGCCGTAGCACGTAGGTGGTCAGGGCCACCCGGCGGTGCCCGTCCGTCCCCTTGGCCAGCCCGGCCAGCCGGATCACCGGCTCGGTCGTCTCGGCCAGCCGGTCCGCCGCCGTCTCGGCGCAGCGCACCTCGGCCTGCCGGCCCGCGAACCGCTCCGCCCGGCGGGCGGCTGCACCGTGGCCCTGCCGGGCCGCCGCCTCCGCCTGCCGGGCCAGCTCGAGCTCGTCACCCGCCGCCCGGGCCGCCTCCGCGGCTGCTTCCGCGCCGTCCGGGTCCAGCCCGGCCAGGTCCGGCGACTGCGCCTCCGCGGTCAGGCCCGCCAGCGTGGCGAGCCATGACTGCGTCTCGGCGGCCAGCGCCTCCTGCCCGGCCGGGGCCAGCACCGCGGCCCGCGCCTCCGCCAGGCCGGCGAATCCCTGTGCCGCCGCCTCCGCCGCCGCCCGGTCGCTGGCAGCGTCCTCGGCGGTGATGGCCTCGGCCAGCCGGTCGAGCGCGGCGGCCAGCGCCCGGCCCGCCGCTGCCTGCTCCTTGAGCCCGGCCTGCCGGGCCGCGACCGACGGGTAATCCTGTGCGGCCTCCGCCAGGTCCGCCTCGAGCGCGGCGAGCGCGGCCCGGGCCGCCTCGGCCCGCTGCGCGGCCGCGGCCGCCTCCTTCTCCGCCGCCCTGAGGTCCTGGGCGCTGGCCTCCAGCTGGTCACGGGCCTCGGCCAGCTCCCCCTCCAGCCCGGCGGCATCGGCCGCCGCCTGCTCGGCGGCGGTGATCCCGGCCACCAGCTCGGCGGTCTCGGCGGCCAGGTCATCGGCGGGCCGCCCGCCCGCCTGCGCGGCACAGGCCGCCTCCTCCTGGGCGAGTCCGCCGTGCTCGGCGTCGAGCCGGGCGCGCTCGGCCTCGGCCTGGTCCCGCGCAGCCGCGGCAGCCGACACATCGTCCACGGACACCGCGTCGTCGGCGGGGCAGGCGCGGCTGGGGTGCGCGCAGGACCCGCACACCGGGCAGGCGGCACCGTCGTCGAGCTGGGCGGCGAGCTCGGCCGCCATGCCGGCCAGCCGGGTCTCGACCGCCGCCTGGTGCGCGTCCACCAGGGCCTGGTGCGCGTCGACCGCCGCCTGCAGCGCGGCCAGCGCCGCCGCCACGGCCGGCCGCAGTTCCTCGGCCCGGCAGGCGGCGGCACGGCGTTCCTCGGCGGCGCCCAGCCGGGCCCGGGCACCGTCCAGGGCTGCCGCCGCCGACCTGGCCTCGGACAGCTCGCCTTCCAGCCGGGCGATCCGGGCCGGAAGCTCGCGCCGCGCCTCCTCCAGCGCCGCCGCCTGCCCCGATGCCTGCTCCGCGGCCTGCTCGAGCCCGGCCACGGCGGCCTCCTCCGAGGCCAGCCCGGCTTCCCTGGCCGCCAGCTGCGCCAGCCCCGCCGCCTGCTCGCTCGCCGCCCCGGCCAGCGCGGTAGCCTCCGGCCCGCCGCGCCCCGCCAGCATTTCCGGTGACGGGTCGCCGGCCAGCGCGGTCATGTCCTCCCGGGCGGCGGCCACCGCCGACTCGGCGTCGGTGAGGGCGGCCAGCAGCGCCCGGACCGGCTCGGCCTGGCGGGCGGCGGCCAGCCGGGCCATCCGCTGCTCGTGGCCGGGCCGGGTGGCCTCGTGCTCGGCGGCCCTGGCCAGCGCCGCGGTCAGCCTGGCCAGCCGCGCCTCGTGCTGCCGCGCCTGCTCGTCCGCGGCCGTCGCGGTGCCCAGCCGGGCACCCGCCCGCTCCGCCTCGCGGCCGGCCGTGGTCACCGTCAGCGCCAGGTCCTCGCCGATCTCCTTGAGCCGGACCGCCCGGTCGGCGGCGGGCAGCGCCAGCAGCGCCGCCCGGCCGGCCGCGTCCAGCCCGGCCGCCTCGCCCGCCGCGGACACCGCCGCCGCGATCTGGCCGGCCGCCGACTCCCGCTGCCGGGCAGCCTCGGCCCGCCGGCGGTCAAGCTCGGCCGTGATCCGGTCGTACACCTCGGTGCCGAACAGCTTGCTGAGCAGCACCCGGCGCTCGTCGTCGCCGCACCGCAGGAACCGGGCGAACTCTCCCTGCGGCAGCAGCATGACCTGGGTGAACTGGGCGCGGGTGAGCCCGACCACGCCCGCCACCTCGTCCGCCACCTCGGCCTTGTTCGATGACACGCTCAGCCAGCGGCCCGCCTGCCGCCGCTCCAGGTGCACCCGCATCGGCTCGGTGGTGAAGCCGCCGCCGCGCTTCTTGGGCCGCTGATGCTCGGGCACCCGGGCGATCCGGTACCGGGTGCCGCGCAGCGAGAACTCGACCGTGACCGCGGGCTCGGCGCCCGGAGCGGCGAAGTCGGAGTGGAGCCGGTCACTGCCCGAGCCCTCGCCGGACAGGCCGCCGTAGAGGGCGAACGTGATGGCGTCCAGGATGGTGGTCTTGCCCGCCCCGGTCGGCCCCTCCAGCAGGAACAGCCCGCTGCTGGTGAGCCGGTCGAAGTCGATCACCTGCCGGGTGGCGTAGGGCCCGAACGCGCACAGCGTCAGCGAGTGCAGCCGCATCGGATCAGCCCCCCGTCTCCGCGTGCTGGGCGGCTTCGGCCACGTCGGCCAGCACCGCGCGCTGCGCCTGGTCCGGCGGGGCGCCCCCGGCGTAGGCGACGAACAGCCCGCAGACCTCGGCCGGGTCGGTGGCCCGGGCCAGCCGCCGCAGGTCCGCGTCGGGCTGGGGCAGCCCGCCGTCCGGTTCGAAGTCGAGCACCAGCGTGTGCGGCCACTTCTCGCGCAGCCGTTCCATCGGGACGGCGGGGCGGACCGGGTCGGTGAGGACCGCTTTGACCCAGGCTCCGGCCAGCCCGGCCAGATCGGTGCCGGCCCGGGCCAGCAGGTCCTCGAGCCTGCCCCGCACCTCCCGCAGCGGCCTGGGCACCGGCGCTGCCAGGTAGCTGGTCGTCACCTGGCCGTCGCCGTCGATCTCGGCCAGCGTCACCGACTTGACCTGATCCCGCTCGGAGAACGAGAACGCGAGCGGGGAGCCGCTGTAACCGGCCGCGCCCGGCGCCCCGGCCGCGATGGCCTGCCGTCCGTGCAGGTGGCCGAGTGCCAGGTAGGTGAACCCGGCCAGGACGGAGACCGGCGCGTCGCCGATACCTCCGACGCGCAGATCCCGTTCCGAATCCGACGGGCAGCCACCGGTGATGAAGGCGTGCGCCATGACGACCGTGCGGGAGGCGCCGCGGGCGGTGGCATCCTCCCGGATCCGGCGCGCGGCGGCCGCCAGCACCGACGCGTGCGAGCGGTCGGCGTCCAGGTCGGTCATGACCGCGTCCGGGAGCAGGTAGGGGATGCCGTACACGGCCACGTCGCCGCGGGAGTCAGTCACGGTGACCGGGCGGGCGATGTCGGCGACCCGGGTCCGCAGGTGGATACCGGCCGTCTCGCTGAGCGCCGACCCGAACCCGAGCCGCACCGCGGAGTCATGGTTGCCGCTGATCAGGACCACCTGGATGCCGGCCCCGGCGAACTCAGCCAGCGCCCGGTCCAGCAGAGCCACCGCGTCGGTG
>JAIRTY010000777.1 GCA_031254715.1 Nocardiopsaceae bacterium
CGGCGGGAGCGACGACGGTGGTCAGGCGCGTGGCGGCGTTGTCCCGCAGTCGGATATGCAGGCGGCGGCGCAACACGGTGCCGGGCGGCAGTGCTGGGATCAGGAGCTTGGCGCTGAGCAGCGGTCGCCCCTCAGACGGCTGCACCTGCTCAACCTAGCCGCGTGCCGTCAACTCGCCAACCACGATTCACGATCATCTGACCCGGGTGAAACCCGGTCCCGGGTGGTGCGCGCCCACCCCGCCCCCGACGACGCTCCCGCACGAGGACACCTGGACTCATCCCGCTGTCGCAGCGGTGAGGGGAGCGTGTTGATGACCATTGTGCCGGGAGACGCCGCGGGCCTGCGGCGCGCCGCCGGTGTCTTGGACGCGGGTGTGCCGGTGGTCATGCCGCTACCCTCACCACTTCCCTACGGCCTGGCCGGGACCAATGCAGCAAACGTCAACGCGGCCAAGGGACGGCCAGCCGGGCAGACGACCGGCATGCTCGTGGCCGACATCGCCCTCGTTGTGCCCTATGCCGAACTCGGCGCGCACAGCTGGGCCTTCGTGCGATGGCTGGCCACCGAGCAGATGATGAACCTGCTGCTGCCCATCAGAGAAGGGTCACCCGCCTGGGCCAAACCCTCGACCAGCCAGGGCTGGCTCGGGGTCACGGCAGCCTGCCTGGCGGAGATGCGCGTGCTACTGGATCAGCGAGGCCTCCTGTACGTCAGCAGCGCCAACCGCACCGGCGGCCAAGTGGCCGTCACCGCTCCCACCGCCAACGCCGCCTTCGCCGACCAGCTGCTGGTCATCGACGGCGACCCGTTCCGGGATCCGGCGGCGTTCTCGGGGTCAGCCACCATGCTCCGGGTCGAACGCCGTGGCGGACTGTCCCTCGTCCGGCACGGCATACATGACGCCGGATTCGCCGGCGGCACGGACCAATTCCTGCAACATCTGACCCGGCTCTGGCGGGCCAGTACCCGATCCTGACCTGTGGCCGAGCCTGGCCCGCAAGCGTTCTGTGGCTCCTGGCTGGCCGGTCACCAACACCTCGGACCAACCGAACGGATCCCCTTCCCCCACGGGCCCGCTCCACCCGGGTGGGATTGCCCGCGGTGTGGTGCAGGGCCACCCCGTTTCCCGCGACGGTGTGCTGGTCGGCAAACACGCCCGGGCCGGAGGCGCAACCAGGAAGGAGAAGGCGATGGCACTGCTTAGCGACAAGGTACGCGGGCTGTTTGACGGCACGAACTTCGCCGTGCTGTCCACGCTCGACCCGGACGGCAAGCCGCATTCGACCCTGGTGTGGGTCAAGCGCGACGGAGACGACCTGTTGTTCGCGCTGCCCAAGAGCCGCCGCAAGACCGCCAACCTGAGCCGGGACCCGCGGGCGGCTGTGGTGATCTTCGATCCCGCCAGCCCGTATGAGAGCGCCCAGGTGCAGGGCACCGCGTCCATCCGCGACGACCCGCACGGCGCGCTGGCCGATGAGCTGTCGCACAAGTACACCGGCGGGCCCTACCCCGGGTTCGCCGGGCCGGACCCGCACTGGGTCACCGCCAGGATCACGGCCGGCAACGTGAACACCAGCTGGCCGGACTCATAACCGCCCGGCCCGGGCAGAAAGGAGAAACTCATGGAACGAACAGCGGTCAACCCATGGCCGTGGTCGGTGCAGCTCGGCTTCGACCAGGCGCAGCTCATCGAGGATCACCGCCGGGTGCTCATCTGCAGCGGCCAGGACGCCGTTGACGCCAGCGGCAGCCCGCAGCATCCGGGCGACATGGCCGCCCAGATCGCCCTCGCGGCCGATAACCTCGAAGCGGTCCTCGCCGGCGCCGGCATGAGCCTCGCCGACGTGGTCCGGCTCAACATCTACACCACCGACGTCGACAGCCTCTTCCAGCACTTCACCATCCTGACCGAGCGCTTCGCGGGCACCGGCGAGCGCTTCGCCAGTACCGTGCTCGGTGTCGCCCGCCTCGCAGCGCCGCAGTTGCTCGTCTTGCTCGAGGCAACCGCGATGGACTGAGACACCGCCACCAGGATGCGGCCACCGATCAGGGTTGCCCAGCCCGGCCCGCAGCAGCGCCGCCTGCTGCGGGCCGAGAGCGATCGTGAGCGCGGATCCGTTTAGCGACAGCGCGTGACGCAGGCCATGCGCCGGCGTATGACGAGGGCATGCGGTATGGACAATTCGCCGCGCAGAATGTCGCCTGGCTGCGGATCTACCGGCTGCCGGCCTATGCGCCCGAGCTCAACCCCGCCGAGGGCATCTGGTCGCTGCTCAAGCGGGCCATGGCCAACTTCGCCGCAGCCGACCTGGACGGCCTGGTCCGCATCGTCAAGCGCAAGCTAAAGAAGATCCAATACCGGCCCTATCTGATCGACGGCTGCCTCACCGCGACCGGACTGACCCTCGAACCCTGGTGACCTATGCACACTACGAGTTCAACCTGGTCTAGTAGGTTAGGTCCGGGCTCGCGACTTTCTTTGGCGGATAGCGAGGTGTTCCCGATGACCGGCGATCATTCCGGGGTTAGCCAGCAGCCACCAGGCAAGATTGATATCACCGTTCCGCATTCGGCCCGGATCTGGAACTACTGGCTGGGCGGCAAGGACAACTACGAGATCGACCGCAAGGTCGGCGAACAGGTCGCGCAGCTGTACCCGGGCATACGCGCGACGGCCAGGGTTTCCCGTGCGCTGCAGATCCGGGTCATCGGGTACCTGGCTGGGGAGGCGGGGATCCGCCAGTTCCTCGACGTCGGCACCGGCCTGCCGACCGCGGACAACACCCACCAGGTGGCGCAGCGGATCGCGCCGGAGTGCCGGATCGTCTACGTGGACAACGACCCCGTGGTGCTCGCGCACGCCCGGGCGCTGCTGACCAGCAGCCCCGAGGGCGCAACCGCCTATGCCGACGCGAACATGCACGACAGCGCCCACGTCATGGCCGAGGCCGCCAGGACGCTGGATTTCACCCAGCCGATCGCGCTCATGCTGAACGGCATCATCGGACATGTCGAGGACGACGACGAGGCGCGTGCGTGCGTACGCCGGCTCGTGGATGCCCTGCCATCAGGCAGCTACCTGGCCATGTCGGATGGAACGAACGCAGAAGATTCCGCCGTGCGCTCCTCGGAACTGTACAAGGACAGCGGCGCGATCCCTTACCACATGCGCAGCCCCGCCGTGTTCGTGAGCTTCTTCGATGGCCTTGAACTGGTCGAGCCAGGGATCGTGCCCCGGCACGACTGGCGCCCCGACTCCGCACCGCAACCGGCGGCCGCCAACCTCCCCAGCCTCGCCGGCGTCGCCCGCAAGCCGTCCTGACGGTGATCCACAGTCGCTGATTCAAGCTGGGCTGACGGTGCGCTGGCCGCAGCGGTACGGCGGTGGCCCGTCTCCCGCCCGGCGGGAGACGGGCCACCGGTCAGCTCACTTGCTGAAGCCCTCCTGCTTGTTGGCCTTGACGACGTAGGCGTTGGTGTAGGTGGAGGCCAGGTTCACCGAGCCCTTGATCTTCCCGGCGAGCTTGTCGACCTGGAGCGCGGTCTGCGGCCCGCTCCCGGGCATCATCCCGTCGGGGAGGAACTGGGTCTTGTCCGTGGCCAGCGCCCTGATGTAGTCAGCCTTGCTGACCAGCGAGTTGGAGACGAAGCCAGCGGGCATCTTGTCCGCGATCTGCGCCGCGCTGTGAGTGGCGATCCAATGCATCGTCGCGACCAGGGCATCCACCACCTTCTGCACGACGGCCTGGTGGGAGCTGATCCATTCGGTGCGGGCGAGCACGCCGGCGGTCGGGTAGAAGCCGCCCATCCACCTCTGCACACCGCTCGTGGTGGCCAGGTCGATCGCGGGGTAGGCGATGCCCTTCTTCTCCAGGGCAACCACGGTCGGCTGGGTGGTCATGGCGCACGCCACCTTGTGATGCTCCAGCGCGGCGACCGTGGTCGAGCCGGCGCCGACCGCCACCCGGTTGAACTGCCTGGAGGTGACGTGATAGCGGGCGGCGAGATAGAGGCTCAGGTCGTCGGTGCCCGACCCGATGTCGGTGACGCCGACGCTCTTGCCGCGCCACTGGGCGGGTGAGGTGACGCCGGAGCCCTTGTAGCACATCTCGCGCTCGCCAGGTGCCCCGCTGAGCTGCGCGACGCTCTCCACCGCCTTCCCGGCCTGCTGGAAGTCGATGGTGTGGACATACCAGGCGCCCGCCATCTCCACCTGGCCGGAGGCCATGGCCTCCTCCGCCCCGACGCCGCCGGCGCTCTCGGTGCTGAGCGTCATGTTGACGCCGTACTTCTTGTAAAAGCCGAGGTCCTTGGCGAGCTGGTACGGCAGGTAGATCTGCTTGTCGATGCCGCCGACCATCATCGTGACCGTCGGCAGCCCGTTGCTGGCCTTCGTGCTGTTGCCACCCGAACCACAGGCCGCGACACCGGTCAGGGCAAGCGCCGTGGCCACTGCCGCCAGCCCCGCTGCGGGAATTCTCCGGAACATGGGCCTTTCCTCCTCGGGATAGTGCTGATGAAGTGACTGAGAAACTCCGGTGCCGCAGTGCTAGACCGGCAGGGCCTCAGTGGGAGCGGGCGGGCGCCAGGAAAGCAGCCGCCGTTCCAGCCGGCCGATCAGCCATTCGGCGGACAGGGCGATGACGGCGATGATCAGCATCGCGGCGAAAACCCCGTCGGGGTCGAAATTGTTCTGGGCGGTCGCGATGACCAGGCCCAGCCCTTTCTGGGCGCCGAGGACCTCGCCCACGATGGCGCCGATGACCGAGAATCCGAAAGCCACGTGCAGGCTGGCGGTGATCCAGGTCAGTGCCGACGGGAGGACGACATTGCTGATCACCTCGAACCGGGACGCACCGAGGATCCGGGCGTTGGCGATCAGGTTCCTGTCTACTTCCCGCACGCCCTGGAATGCGTTGAAGAACACCACGAAAAAGACCAGCACCGCGGCCAGCATCACCTTCGAGGTGGTGCCGAGGCCGAGCCACACCACGAAGATGGAGCCCAGGACGATCCGCGGGATCGCGTTCATGGCCTTGATGTAGGGCCCGATCACGTCGGCGAGGAACCGCACCTGGCCAAGCAGGATCCCGAAGACGACGCCGCCGGCCACGCCGTACCCGAAGCCCAGCAGCGCTTCCTGCATGGTGACCCACACCTGCTGCCACAGGGTGCCGTAGGAGGTGCCGTGCTGCCCCCAGTCGAGCAGCCGGGCCACGATCCCGCTGGGCTGGCCGAAGAAGAACGGGTCGACGACCTTCCAGGTGGTCAGCAGCTGCCAGCCGCCGATGACCAGCACCAGCGTGGCCACCCGGGCCGCCTGCACCAGCAGCATCCGGCGAAGCCGGCGCTGCCGGGCCCGGCCGGCGATCGTGGTCTCCTCCTCCGGGGCCGCCTGCAGTGCGGCGACCGCCTCAGGCCCGCTGCTCATGACGGTCCTCCTGCTGTCAGTGCGGGATCGCCGCTGCGGCTGTAGGCCCGCTCCACTTCCTCCCGCAAAGCCGCCCAGATCTGGTGGTGGAGCTCGAGGAAGCGCGGCTCGAAGCGGATCTCCTGAACCGCTCCCCTTGGCCGTGGCAGGTCGATGTCATAGACCGCCTTGACCGTCCCGGGACCGGCGGTCATGACGACCACCTGGTCGGCGAGCGCGATCGCCTCTTCGAGGTCGTGGGTGACGAAGACGACCGAGGGGCGGGTCTGGTCCCACAGGTCCAGCAGCTCGTTCGACATGATCGCCTTGGTCTGCACGTCGAGCGCGCCGAACGGCTCGTCCATCAGCAGGATGGACGGCTCGTTGATCAGGGCCGCGGCCAGGCCGACGCGCTTGCGCATGCCCCCGGAAAGCTGATGCGGATGATGGTCCTCGAAGCCCGCGAGGCCGACGACGCGCAGCCACTCCCTGGCGTCGGCATGCGCCCGCTTCCGCCCGGCACCGTGAAAGAGCGGGCCCATCGCCACGTTGCCGAGCACCGTCTTCCAGGGCAGCAGGGCGTCGGCCTGGAAGACGAAGCCGATGCCGTCCGGGAT
>JAIRTY010000792.1 GCA_031254715.1 Nocardiopsaceae bacterium
GTCACGATCGCTGCCACGGGGACCTTCTACGATAAGAACTGGACGGTCTGCGACAACAACTCCGGCAGCCCGCACTACGGCAACTGCTACACCGAGTTCGACAACGCAAGCGGCGGGGACCAGGAGCTGATGTCGACCTCCACCGACAGCGGGCTGACCTGGGGGCCGCCGACCCCGACCGCTGACAACGTGCACGGCCTGGGCGGGCAGCCGGTGGTCCAGCCCAACGGCCGCGTCGTGGTCCCGTTCGAGGCGCTTGGCCGCCAGATCCGCGCGTTCAGCTCCGACGACGGCGGCCAGACCTGGGGCGCGTCGGCGCTGGTGGCCAGCATCAGCTCGCACCGCGTCGCCGGGTTGCGCACCTCGCCGCTGCCCACCGCGGAGATCAACCGCGACGGCACCGTCTACGTCGCCTGGCAGGACTCCAGGTTCGAGGGCGGTACCGCCAACGACATCGTGCTCAGCACCTCGCCGGACGGGAGCACCTGGTCACCCGTGAGCCGGATCCCGATAGACCCGGTCGGCAGCAACGTCGATCACTTCATCCCCGGGCTCGCCGTCAACCGGGACTCGGGCGGCGGCCACACCCAGCTGGCACTCACCTACTACTTCGACACGAACCCTGCCTGCACCGGCAGCAGCTGCCAGATCCAGGCCGGGTTCACCTCATCCGGCGACAACGGCGCGAGCTGGAGCAAGCCGGTCACGGTGAGCCAGCCGATGCAGCTCGGCTGGCTGGCTCCCACCAACCAGGGAGTGATGGTCGGTGACTACATCTCCACCTCGTTCCTGGCCGGCCAGCAGCGCGTGATCGGCATCTTCGCCGCCGGCTTCGCGCCCGCCGCTGACGGCTCCCTCAACGAGCCGATGTTCGCCGCGCTGGAGCAGCTGCGGGCCGGGGCCAACCGCACCACCACCAGCCCGGCCGTCAACGCCGGCGCTCCTAACCTCCCATCCACCGCCTTCTGATTCCCGCTGACCGCCGGGCAGCGCGGCTTCGCGGCCGCGCTGCCCGGCGCCCTCGCCAATCCCGTCCGGAATGCTGATCCGGTTACCCGCGGTCCGGCGGCCGGTACTGGCGGCGCAGGTCGCCGAGGTCGGCAAGCTCGCCGAGGTGCTGCAGCTTGCGGCGGCTGATCACCGACCGGATCGCCTGCACCTGGCCCTCGGCGATGTCGAGCACGAAGACGTTGACCAGGTGCCCGGCCGGGTCGACGAACATCGCGCCTGGCTGCCCGTTCAGCTCGGCCGGCCGGGCGGTGATCCCGAGCGCGGCGTACTGGCTGCTGAAGCCGGCCAGCAGCCGGGCCACCCGGTCCCGCCCGGCGACGGGACGCGGCCAGGACGGGCTGATCCCGCCGCTGTCCCCGTAGACCACGGCGTCCGCGGCCAGCACAGAGACGAGCGCCTCCAGGTTGCCATCGGCCGCCGCGCTGAAGAACCGGGCGGCGAGCTCGGCCTGCTTCTGGCGGGATGCCTCGAACCTGGGCTTGTGCTCGGTCACGTGCCGGCGGGCTCGCAGGGCCAGCTGGCGGCAGTTCTCCCGGCTCTTGCCGACGATGCCGGCGATCTCGCCGTAGTCGTAGCTGAACACGTCGTGCAGCAGGAAGACGGCCCGTTCCACCGGCGACAGCCGCTCCAGCACCAGCAGGAACGCCATCGACAGCGATTCGGCCTGCTCGGCCTGCCCGGCCGGGTCGGGTTCGTTGCTGGTCAGCAGCGGCTCGGGCAGCCAGGGGCCGGGGTAGGTCTCGCGGCGGGCACGGGCCGAGCGCAGGTGATCAATGCACAGCCGGGTGGTCACCATCGACAGGTACGCCTTCGGCGAGCCGACCTCGGCCGACTGGTCCGGCCGTTCGTGGTAGCGCAAGAACGCCTCCTGCACGATGTCCTCGGCCTCGCTGACGCTGCCCAGCATCCGGTAGGCGATCCCGAACATCGCCGGCCGCAACTGCTGGTAGATCTCGGGCGAGGTCATCCGGAGGCGGTCTCGATCAGGACCGGCACGTTGTCAGGCTCGCCGGCGCTCAGCCGCTGACGGGCGGCCGCGACGAACGCCTGGTGGATCTCGAGACCGCCGGCGCGGCGGCCCAGGCGGCGGGCAGCCACGGCCGTCGTGCCGGAACCGGCGAACGGGTCCAGCACCACCCCGCCGGGCGGGGAACATGCCTTGACGAAGAACTCGGCCAGGCCCTCCGGCATCGCCGCGGTATGCCCTCCGGCCCCGCGGTGCTGGTTGTAGGTCTGCGGAACGGAGACGACGTTGCCGGGGTCGGCCCCGCCGCGCAGGTAGGTCTTGGTGCGGTCGCGGCCGAAACCCGCGCTGGTGTTCCGGCGGCCCAGCCGGTCCAGCTTGCGGCGGCCGATCTCGTCCAGGGTCGTCTTGTACGGGACGCGGACGGCATCGAGATCGAAGCAGGGCGTGGCGCCCCTGGCGAACGCGTAGACGTACTCGAAGCTGTCCTTGGTCCGGGGCCCGAACCGGCCCGGCACCGCGTTCGGCTTGGACCAGATGTAGGTTTCCAGCCACCGCCAGCCCTGCTGCTGCAGCGCCAGCACGAGCTGGTACACGTAGGGGTGCCGCTGGCCCCGCAGCGGCCCGCCGCTGGCGACCCGGTTCTTGATGTTGAGCACCAGCCAGCCGGTGTCCTTCGTGGCCGCCAGCATGGACGCGCCGAACGGGAGGAACCACTCCACGTACCGGTCCGGGTGAATCCGGCTGTAGGCCCGGGCGTCCGCATAGGGCGGGCTGGTGAACCACAGGTCAACCGACGCTTCCGGCAGGACCGGCAGCCACTGCGCGCTGTCCCCCCACGTGACGCCCTCGCTGAGCAGGCGGCCGAGGGCCGCGGCGCCGGTGAGCTGAGGGGCTGGCGGTGTCCTCAGGCGCAGCTGTGACCCCATGTCACGAGGATGGCAGCCCGCGCCGCGAGACAGCATGCGGCGCGCCACGCGGCCCCGTGATCACGGCCTGCGCCCCACGCCGCCGGCAATCTTCAGCCGGGTCGGGGCGGCGGGCCCGTCCTGCCGCCACCCCTCGACGTCGGTCAGCCCGGGCTCGACCAGATCGAAGCCCTCGAAGAAGCCCAGGATCTGGTCCCGGGGCCGGAAATAGGTCTCCACCGGCGTGCCAGCGGCCACGGCATGCAGCCGGTCCATGGCTTCGGCCTCGCTGTCGCTGCTGAACTGGGAAAGCACCAGGTAGCTACCGCTGCTCAGGCGATCGGTGAACTGACGGACGATCCCGGCCGGGTCCTCAGCATCGGAGATCAGATGCAGGACCGCGACGATCAGCACGCCGACCGGCTGCCCGAAGTCGATCAGCGGGGCGAGGTCCGGATGATCGAGGATCGTCGCAGGCTCGCGGATGTCGGCTCGCACCGAAGCCACCAGGTCGTCGCTGGCCAGCAGCGCCGTGTTGTGGGACTGCACGATCGGGTCATAGTCGACGTAGACCACCCGGGCGGACGGGCTGGTCTCGCGCGCCGCCTCGTGCACGCTGGGAGAGCTCGGGAAACCGGTCCCCAGGTCGATGAACTGGCGGACGCCCGCTTCGGCCAGCAGCCGCACCGCCCGGATCGCGAACGCCCGGTTGGCCCGGGCAAGCCGGCGCTGGTCCGGGGCCACCGCCAGGACCTTCTCGGCAGCGGCACGATCGGTCTCATAGTTGTCCTTGCCGCCGAGCAGGTAGTCGTAGATGCGCGCCGCGCTCGGCTGCGCCGGATCCGTGCTGGGCGGGACCTCCCGGCGCGGCGCCATCGGTCAGCCGACCTCGTCCAGGGCCGCGGCGACCCGGCGGTGCGCCTCCCAGATCTCCTCGGGCAGGTCGGGGAACTGCTCGAGATGCTGCTCGCGGTACTTCATCTCCTGCTTCCACCGCTCGGTGTCGATCGACAGGATGGCCGCGAGGTCCTCCGGCGCGATCGTGACGCCGTCGAGGTCGAGCTCGCCCTCGGCCGGAATGACGCCGACCGGTGTCTGCCTGCCGCGGACCTCCCCTTCCTTGAGCCGCAGCAGCCACAGCAGCGGCCGCAGGTTCTCCCGGTAGCCGGGCCACAGGTAGTGCTCGTCCTCGGGATCCTTCTGGAACCAGTTGACGTGCGCGAAGATGGGCGGGCTCGCCGCCGAGCCGATGATCTTGAGCCAGTGCGCCGCGTACGCGCCCTCCGGGTATGACATGAACGGGCGCATCGACATCGGGTCGTAGCGCAGCAGCCCGTCCACGCCCTCGGCGGCGAACGTCGCCTCGGCGCCCAGCGTCAGGCCGTCGTAGACGCCCTCGGCGAGATCGGTGATCGCGCGGATGAGCGGCTCGCGGTCACGCGCCCGGCCGCCGAAGATGAT
Source organism: Nocardiopsaceae bacterium (assembly GCA_031254715.1). Lineage (GTDB taxonomy): Bacteria > Actinomycetota > Actinomycetes > Streptosporangiales > Streptosporangiaceae > JAIRTY01. Next base: position 4,345 of record JAIRTY010000792.1, read on the forward strand.
CGCGTCGATCGGCACGCCCTTCGGGTCGTCGAAGTCCGGCGCGACATTCGGCACGTTCGCGAGCGTCGTGGTGAACCGGCTGTTGGGATGCGCCCACGGCGCGTCCGCGTCGTCAGCCGGCCGCTCGGAGATGAGCGTGCCGGTCCAGTCCCGCCA
>JAIRTY010000831.1 GCA_031254715.1 Nocardiopsaceae bacterium
CCGTCGACCGGAGGCAGATCAGCGTGCGCCCGTCCGGGGCGAGTGCAAGCGTGGCGCCGCCGTATCCCTGCCGTTCCGCGTAGACGCCGCGGGGCGGCCCGGCCAGCATCCGCTCACCCCCGGCGTCGCGCACGTACAGCTCGCTCCACCCGTCCGCGTTGCACGCCCAGGCCAGGCGCTCGCCGTCCGCCGACACCACCGCGGCGTCGATGTCGCGGCCGGGGGCGGCGACCCAGTCGAGCCGGCCTGGCCCGGATCCGGTCACCGCCAGCAGGGCGAGCCCGGTGAACTCCCGGCCCTCGCTGGTCAGCACGTAGCAGCTCCGGCCATCCTGCGACCAGCCGACCGGCCAGTAGACCGCCGGGCCTTCGTGCGGGGTGAGGTGACGCACCTCGCCGGTGCCGACATGGCAGGCGAACAGGTCCTGCTCGGTGTTCTGGTGCAGCCGCAGGATGAGTAGTACCCCGGAGTCCGGCGACCATCGCATCGGGAAATAACGGTCGTCACCAGCCAAGACCGTTCGTTCCGCGGCTGAGTCCAGGTCGCGGACCCGCACGTCGAACACGGCCGGATCCCTGGCGTTGCTGCTGTACGCCAGCCTGGCCGAGTCCGGGCTGTAGGGCGCGGAGCCGGCGTGGTAGGGGATGCCGACCTCGTAGCGGACGCCGGGCTGGCTCAGCGGGCTGACCGAGCCCGTGGCCACGTCGACCTCCGCCAGCTGGTAGTTCTCCGCCCCGCCGGGGTCGGTGTTGACGAGGATCGCCCGGCCGTCCGGCCGCCACAAGCACAGTTCAGGGCGCTGCACGGCGGGGTAGGCCCGGGCGGGCGGGCCGCCGTCGACGGGCACCTCCCACAGCCCGGACTCCCCGCCGGCATCGGAGGTGTACAGGACGCGCTCGCCGCCGGGGTGCAGGCTGAACGCGGCGATCCGGTCGAAGTCATGGAACGTCATGCTGGGCCGCCCGCTTTCGCCTCGGTGCCCGATGCCGGTTCCGCGGCCAGCCGGGTGAGGATCGCCGCCGACGCCGTGATCCCCGAGTAGAACCGGTCCAGTTCCAGGTTCTCGTTCGGTGCATGGTTGGCCTCGTCCACGTTGGCGAACGGCACCCCATAGCAGGGCAGCCCGAGCTGCCCGGTGAAGACATGGATCGGCAGGCTGCCGCCCAGGGCGGGGAGCAGCAGCGGCTCCTCGCCGAGCCCCTCGGCCGCGCCGGACCTGATCGCGGCCAGGTGCGGCGAGCCGAGCGGCGTCCGCGACGGTTCCATCGCCCGGCCAGGCACGAACTCGACGTCCGGCGCGACGCGAGCCAGGTGAGCGCGGAACAGGCCGGCCACGCGTTCGCTGCGCTGCTCGTCCACCAGCCGGACGTCGCAGCGCGCAACCGCCACGCTCGGGATCACGGTGCGATGCTCCCCGGCGTCCTCGCAACTCAGGGAGTTGATCGTGAAGGTCGGCCAGGCGGCGAGCCGTTCGTAGAGGGCCCGGTCGGCGGGCGGCTCGGGGGCCTGCGCGCCCAGTTCAGCGAGCGCGGCGGCCAGGTCGCCCGGGATGTCGTCGAGAACCTTCCGTTCCTGCGGGGTGAAGGGGAGCACGTCGTCGTAGAAGCCGTCCACCAGCGCCCGGCCGGTCACCGGGTCCCGCAGCGCGGACAGCACCTCGACCAGCCGCCAGGCCGGGTTCGGCGCGACGCCGCCCCAGTTGCCCGAGTGCACCGGGTAGCGAGCGCCGCGGACCCGCAGCTCAAAGGTGAGGATGCCGCGCACTCCGAGCACCACCGCGGCCTGGCCGCTGTCGTGCACCGGCCCGTCGCTCCACAGCACGAGGTCGGCGCCGAACCTGTCCCGGTACCGGTCGGCGGCCCAGCCGAAGTGCGGGCTGCCGACCTCTTCTTCGCCGTCGAGGACCACGGTGACCGGGCACGGCAGCCCGCCCGTCGTCTCGGTGAGGATCCGCAGCGCGAGCAGGTGCGCCAGATGCTGGCCCTTGTTGTCGCCGGTGCCGCGCCCGTAGACCCGGCCGTCCCGCACCTCGGGGCGGAACGGCGGCGACTGCCACTCATCGAGCGGCCCCGGCGGCTGGACGTCGTAGTGACCATAGATCATCACCCGCGGCGAGTCCCGCCGCCCGGGCGCGCTGCCGATCACCAGCGGAGAGCCCGGCGTCGGCAGGATCTCAGCGGTCAGCCCGGCAGCGCGCATGAGGCCGGCGCCGCGTTCGGCGGCCTCGGCGACCCCCTCGCCGGTCGTGCTGACGGACGGCTGGGCGACGTAGTCAAGCAGCGTCCGCAGCAGGCTTTCTGAGTTGGCGGCGACGTACTGGCGAACGGCTGCGGACCCGGCGTCCGCGGCCAGCGCCTGCCCGTCAGCTTCCTGGCCCTGCGGCATGGCATCACCCTCCTATTGCAAAAAATGCAATAGGTATCCTAAGCCGGTGGACTGGGAAGAGCTAGCCGGCCGTCGCGTCAGTGAGCGGCATGACGCCACCGTGGAGCAGCTCAGGGCGCTCGCGCATCCGCTGCGGCTGCGCGTGCTCCGGCTCTGCCTCGGCCACGCGTGGACGAACCAGGAACTCGCTGAGCGGCTGGACATCGCGCCGGGCAGCATGCTGCGGCACGTGAAGCTCCTGGCCAGCACCGGCTTCCTCGCGCCGCAGCCGCCCCGGCCCGGGCCGCGCGGGGTCACCGAACGGCCCTACCTGGCGACCGGGCTGTCCTGGCGCATCTCACTGGAGGTCGGCGACCCGGCGCTGTCGCATCGGGCCGAGCTCGCGATCATCGACGCCTACCGCGCCGAGCTGGCAGAAGCGGACGACGGCTCCTGGGTGGAGGGCGTCCGGACGCCGCTGTGGCTGACGGCGGCGGAACGTGCCGACCTGATCGCCCGGATGGGTGAGCTGATCGACGAGTTCCGCCACCGGCACGGCAATCAGGACGATGACGGTGACCCCGCCGGGCGGGTCAGCCTGCTGTGGAGCATGCACGCCGAACCCAGCGCCGGCGGCTAAGGCCAGTTTCTCGATCATGGGGCTGGAGGCCTTGATCAGATGACCGTCATCGTGGACACGAGCGGGGATCTCACCCTCGAGTCCGTGCACAAGATCAGCCGGGAGGGTGCGTCCTGCGCCCTCAGCGAAGCCGCTCTCGGCCGGGTGGCGCGGCGCCGCGAGGAGTTCCTTGCCTTCGTGCGGCACAACGAAGGGCGCCGCCTGTACGGCATCACGACCAAGCACCATGTGGGCGCAAAGACCCTGCTCGACGCCGCGAGCCGGGACGAGTTCGCCCGGCGCCTGCCGCCGACCCCGTCGGGGTTCGGTGAGCCGCTCCCGCAGACGCTGACCCGCGCCATCGTCGCGTGCCGGCTGGCGGACGTTCTCAATGGAACGGCATGTCTGCGGCCCGGCACCGCTGCGCGGCTGGTCGCCCTGCTCGACGGGCCACTACCGGCGGTACCCCGGCTCGGGCACGGTGAGGCTGGCGACATCACCGCGCTCGCGCACCTGTTCCGCCCCGCCTTCGAGGGAACCCTTGCGCTGGGCGAGGGAATGGCGCTGATCAACGGGTCCCCGGCGGGGACCGCCGCATTGGCGGATGCCGTCCTTGACGGCCGCCACCGCATCGGAACCGTTGAGCGCGCACTGTCACTGGCCGCGATCGCCGCCCGGGTCCCGGCCGGCCACTACGCAGCGCCGCTTGAGCGAGCTTGGGGTGATCCCTTTCAGGGCCAGGCGCTGTCCTCGATGCGCGCGCTGATTAACGGCGCGGGCGACTACGAGCAGCTCCCGCACCAGGCTCCGGCCTCCTTCCGCACCTCGCCACGCACGGCCGGCTGGCTTCGCCGGGTCCAGGCCCAGGCCGAAGACGCCGCCTCGGTCGCGCTCCGCGCGTCGTCCAACAACCCCGTCTTCGTAGGGCCGGACGACGACCATCCCCACGGCTGCGTCCTGTCGAACGGCGGTTTCAACAGCGCGCTCGTCTCGCCGACACTGGACGCGCTGGCCCGTTCGTGGGCTGACCTGTGCCAGCTCGTCACCGCCCAGGTCAACCGGCTGGTGGAGGACCCGGCTGGCCTGCCTGGCTCGGAGCCGGAGTCGCAGGTGAGCCTGTTCTTCTTTGCCGCCGCAGGCCTCGCGGAAGAGGCTCGTACCGCCGCGACGACGACCCTGATGGGAATCAGCACCGGCCAAAGCGACACCTCCACGCACGACCTGCTCGCCTGGCGCAAGGCGAGCCAGGCCGGGCGCGCCCTCGATCACGAGCTGGCCCTTCTGCTGGTAGTCGCGGCGCACACCCTGGCGCGCTCGGACCGTCCCCTTCCCGGCGGCGTCATCGGCTCGCTGACCAGTGACGTTCTGGCGGCGTTCCCGGTCGGGACGCCGCCAGCCGAGTTCGGCCAGGCACTGGCCCGGGTCACCCGGACGATGAGCCCGCCGGCGAG
>JAIRTY010000834.1 GCA_031254715.1 Nocardiopsaceae bacterium
CGGGCGGTCACGAGGTAGGTGGCGCGGGGGTCGAGGGAAGCCGAAGCCCAGCCACCGGGCACTGTCCTCTTCCGCCGACTGGTAGCGAAGCGGGGTATCAGTCACCAGCCGCACGCTACTCCGGCGGGGAGACCGGTCAGCCGCCGCCGTCCGCGCCGTCCGGCCGCGGGGGCCTGCTGTGCACGTCGGCCAGGTCGTGCACCAGCCCGTACTCGACGGCCTGGGCGGCGGTCAGCAGCCGTCCCTGCCGGGCGTCGGCCCGCAGTCCGGCGGCGTCCTTGCCGGTCGCCTCCGCCAGCCGGGCGAACAGCTCGTCCAGCATGACCCGGACCTGCTCCTCCTGCGAGCTCAGCGCGGTCACCGGCCCCTCGAAGCTGACCTGCGGCTCCGACAGCGCGAACACGGCGTTCGGGTAGGCGATCCTGCGGCCGGCCGCGGCGAGCACGCCGAGGCCGGGGCCGCTGGTCCGCCCGCCCGCGTACGCGGTGACCGGGACCCGCACCGTGTCCAGGACGCCCATGACCGTGAGCGCGGCGGACAGGTCGGCGTCCACGCCCTGCACTTCCAGCCGGATCGGGTCGTCGCCCTCGGCGTCCAGGGTCAGCAGCTGCGCGCACAGCCGGGTCGCCGACTCGCCGTCCAGGTACCCGTGGGCCAGCACGATGCGCCGGTCAAGCAGCCGCTCGAAGAGCCCGCGCGGCCACGCAGCCGGGTCCAGCCAGACCCGGCTGGGCTGGATCGCCGGAGCGGGGGCGGGCGGCTGGAACGGGCCGGGCCGCGGTGGTCCCGGCGGCTGGCCCGGCCGGCCGGGCCAGCCAGGCCGCCCGGGCCAGCCGGGACGGCCTGGCTGTTCGGGCGGGAACGGCGGCTGCGGGAACGTGCTAGTGATCAGCGGGGTCATCCTGGCTCCTTCTGCTGTCGGGCTGGCCTTCCTGCTGCAGCTGCCACCCCAGCTGGCTGCCGATCGCCGCTGCGTAGCGCTCCAGCGTGGACATCCGCAGGTCGGCGTCGCCGGATTCGAGCCGGGCCACCGCCGACTGAGAGGTGCCCATCCGCGCGGCGACCTCGGTCTGGGACAGCCCGGCCGCCTGGCGCTGCCCGGCCAGGTCCGAGATCAGCCGCTGCCGGTGGGCGGCCATCCGGCGCAGCGCCATCTCGCGGAATCCCGGCAGCACCGGCAGCCCCGGCGCACCTGGCCCGGGAAGCTCAGGCTCGGGCGGTGGCAGCGGACCGTTCATAGCACCAACGATATCTCTCAAATGAGATATCCGCGCGCGGCGCCGCCTTATCCGATGCGGGTGACCGGGGACAGGCCGTGGCTGGCGGCGAGGCCGCGCTTGAGCATGACCGGCACGTTCGCCTTCATCGCCAGGTGCGGGCCCGCCAGCGCCCGCTGGGCGGCCGGGTCTCCGCCGAAGGCCGCCAGGCAGCGTTCCGGCTCGGTGTTGGCGAGCGCCAGGATCGCACCGGTGGCGCCCATCGGCCCGGCCAGGGCCAGCAGCGCCGACGACCCGACGTAGGTGGCGCCCGGGTAACGGGCCAGCTCGTCCAGCAGCCGGTCCGGGCTGGCGGACGAGTCTTTCTGGCCGGCCACCGGCAGCGAGGCGAGCGCGTCCACCGGCACCCCCGGGGCCGACACCGCCGGGAAGTGATACGCCAGCACCGGGTGGCCGGCCGCCGCGGCCGCCACCGCCCCGTAGTAGCCGGCCAGGTCGCGGCTGCCCGGCGGCGGCCAGGCGAGCACCGCGTCCGCTCCCGCCGTCACCGCCTCCCTGGTGAACGCGGTGGCCTGGCGCACGGACGGCGCGCCGGTGCCGGCGATCACGGGAGTCCCCTCGGGCACCGCCGCGCGCACCCCCGCCACCAGCGCGGCCCGCTCCGGCCCGGACAGCGTCGCCGCCTCGCCGGTGGTGCCCGCCACCACCACCGCCCGCATCCCGCGCTCCACCAGGTCACGGGCGAGCTTCCCGGTGGCGGCCGGGTCGATCTCACCGCCCTCGTCGAAGATGGTCACCAGAGCCACGCCGACCCCGCGGAAGACTTCAGTCCCGCTTGCTGACCTGCCCGCTGCCGCGTCCACGCCACCGCCCTTTCTGCCGCCCTGCCGTCGAGGTCCCTTCCGCTGCGGTCCCTCCGCCGCCCTGCCGCCGATCCTAAAGGCGCCCGCTGCCGGCACCCGGGCAGCTACCCGGGAGCCAGGGAGTCCGCCGTCAGCGGTTCCACCCGGGTGCGCCGCGTGGCCCGGTCGATGACCAGCACCGAGCCGTTCGGCAGTAGCTCCCAGCCGTCCTGCGGCCAGCCGGACGACGCCACCACCACAGCCTGCTCCGTTACCCGGTAGCTGAGATGGAAGTAGCCCGCCAGGTACTCGGGCGGGCCGGTGTAGCCGCGGTCAAGCAACGCAGCCGCTGGGATGTTCGCCGGGTCGTGCCAGGAGACCGCGGTCACCACGTCGGCGGCCAGGAAGACGGCGTTCAGGCTGTTCGGCCGGAACCGGCGGCGGATGTGCGCGGCGGTGTCCGCGGGCGCGGTCAGAGGTACTGCCCCAGGCCGCCGGCCACGTCGATGGAGGCGCCGGTGATGTAGCTGGCCCGGTCACCGGCCAGGAACGCGACGATGCCGGCGACCTCGTCCGGCCGCCCGAACCTGCCCATCGGGACGTCCTTGGCGAGCTGGCCGAAGAAGTCGGCGGCGGCCACGTCCGGTGCCCGGTGCCGCCGGATGTTCTCCCACTGGGGGGTGGTGACCAGGCCGATGTTCACGCTGTTGACCATGATGCCCTCGGCGCCGAGCTCGATCGAGAGCGCCTTGCTCAGGCTCAGGCAGGAGGCCCGGTTCACGGACGAGGCGAGGAAAGCCGGCTCCGGGTAGCGCGCGTACACCGCGTTGATGTTGATGACCCGCGGGGCGCTGCTCCCGCGCAGGTACGGCAGCGCGGACCGGGTGCAGCGGATCTGGGACATCAGCTTGACCTCGGTGTCGGCCAGCCAGTCCGCGTCGCTCAGGGTGCCGAACCGGCCCGGCCGCGCGCCGCCCGCGTTGTTCACCAGGATGTCAAGCCCGTCCAGCGCCGCCGCGGAGTCGCTGACGAACGCGGCGACCTGCTCCGGGTCGGTGACGTCGCAGACCTGGTGGGTGACCTTGCCGTCGGCTGACTGCTCCGCCAGTTCGCTGGCGGCCTGCTGCAGCTCGCCGGCCTGCCGGGAGCAGATCGCCACCGACGCGCCCTCGGCCAGCAGCTCCGCGGCGATGGCCTTGCCCAGGCCCTTGGACCCACCGGTGACGATCGCGCGCCGCCCGGCCAGGCCGAGGTCCATCAGGCGTCGTCCGCGGCCGGGGCACCGGCCGCGGCGCCCGCCGCGTCCTCCGCCTCGGCAGCCATTCCCGCCAGGGCGAGCAGGCTGCGCCGGGGCGGGGAGAACACGTCCACCTCAAGGCAGGTGCTGTCGGTGGTCCAGGCGCCGTGCGGCACCCAGGACGGGACCACGGCGACGTCGCCCTTGCGCATCACCCGGACGTCGCCGTCCAGGTCGAAGGTGAACTCGCCGTCCAGCACGATGACGATCTGCTCTTCCTCGTGCACGTGCCGCGGCGCCGCCACGCCCGGCTCGAAGCTCACGAAGTTGGCCATGGCCCGGTCGCCGAGCACCGGCCGGAACCCAAGACCCGGCACGAACTCCGCCGGGCTGATGTCGTCGACCCGCACGTACCGGCCGGTCCCCGCGGGCTCGCCCTGGGCCTCGGTGGTGAAGTGGCTCGCAGCGTCGCTCACTGTTCCTCCAGTGCGGTGCGGACAAGGCCGCCCAGGCGGCGCATGCCCTCGTCGATCAGATGGTCGGCCACCCGGCTGTAGGCCAGCCGGAGCTGGCTGGCACCGGCACCGTCCGGGTAGAAGGGGCGGCCGGGCACGTACGCGACCTTACGCTCGCCGGCGGCGGCCGACAGTGCCACCGTGTCCACCCCGCCGGGAACGGTCACCCAGATGTAGAAGCCGCCGCCAGGAGTGGTCCAGTCCGTTCCCTCGGGCAGGTGCGCGGCCAGCGCGCCGGCCAGCAGCCGGGCGCGGCGGTCGTAGAGCTCCCGGGAGGCGGTGAGCTGCCGGTCGAGGTGCCCGCCCCGGCCGTACTCCTCCAGCATCCGCTGGCCGAGGGCGCCCGCGCACTGGTCGGAGTTCTGCTTGGCGACCACGAGCTGGCTGATGATGCCGGGCGGGCCGGCCGCCCAGCCGAGCCGGACGCCAGGGAAGAACGTCTTGGAGAACGTGCCCGCCTGCACCACCATGTCGGGCGCCAGCGACCACAGGGTCGGCGGCTGCTCGTCGCCGAAGCCCAGCTCCCGGTAGGCCACGTCCTCCAGGATCAGGAAGCCGTAACGGCGGGCCAGCTCGACCAGCTCGCGGCGCCGGTCCGCGGTCATCGACAGGCCGGTGGGGTTCTGGTAGTCGGGGATGGTGTAGGCCAGCTTCGGCCGCAGCCCGCCGGCGAGCAGGCTGGCGAGCTGGTCGACCTGCATGCCGCCGTCGTCCATCGGCACCCCGTGCACGGCCGCCTCATAGCCGCGGAACGCCATGATCGCGCCCAGGTAGGTGGGGGCCTCGACGATCACCTCGTCACCCGGGTCCAGCATGCTCTTGGCCAGCAGTTCCATGCAGTCGATCCCGCCGCTGGTGACCATCAGCCCGCCGTCGGCCGGGCGCTGCCCCTGCAGGCCGGCCAGCCGGCCCGACATGTAGTCGCGCAGC
>JAIRTY010000840.1 GCA_031254715.1 Nocardiopsaceae bacterium
CCGGGACCCATGACACCGCCGCGGCTGCTGCCGCCGGGGCCGGCGATGCGGCCGCCGTGAGCGGGAGTGATCAGACGTGACGCTGATCCCGTTCCTGATCCGGCGGATCCTGGCCGGCCTGCTGGTGCTGTGGGTGGTGAGCCTGCTCTCGTTCCTGCTGTTCTTCCTCCGCCCGGCGAACGCGGTGGCGAGGGCGATCGCGGGAAAGGCCCCGACCCCGGAGGTCCTGCAGCTGATCAACAAGCGGCTGGGGCTGGACCAGCCGATCCTCGTGCAGTACTGGCACTATCTCAGCCAGTCCGCGCGCGGAAACCTCGGCTACTCGTTCATCAACAGCGAGCCGGTCAACACGATCATCGGCCAGGACCTGCCGCGTACCGCCTCGGTGGTGCTGGGAGCGGTGGTGCTGTGGCTGATCGTAGGGCTGTCCGTGGGCATCCTCAGCGCCACCAGGGCGCGCAGCCTGTTCGACCGGGTAGCCACCTTCGGCGTGCTCGGCGGGCTCTCGCTGCCCACGTTCGTGCTCGGCCAGCTGCTGCTGTGGGGGGTGTTCCTGCAGCTGGCCAACAACGGCTTCAGCTGGCTCCAGACCGGCTACGTGAGCCCGGCGCAGAGCCTGTCCGGTTGGGCCGGGCGCATGATCCTGCCCTGGATCACGCTGGCGACCGTGTCGGCGGCCACGTACTCCCGGCTGTCGCGCGGCTCGCTGATCGACACCCTGGGAGAGGATTACATCAAGACCGCACGGGCGAAGGGGCTGACCGAGCGCCGGGTCGTCATCCGGCACGGCGTCCGGGCCGCCCTCACGCCGGTGGTGTCCCAGCTCGGCGTCGACATGGGCGCGCTGCTGGGCGGGGTGGTGGTGACCGAGATCGTGTTCGGCATCAACGGCCTCGGCTACGACACGATCCACGCTGTCATCGTCGGCGACCTGCCGGTGATCATGGGGTTCGTGCTGATCGGGGCGCTGTTCGTGGTCCTGGCCAACCTCATCGTCGACCTCTGCTACGCGCTGCTCGACCCGCGGGTGCGGGTCGGCTGAGGGTGCCCGGCCGCTGAGGGGATCCGGCCGCGCCGGTCACCAGGCGGGGTTGGCCGGGTCCAGGTTCGGCGGCAGCGGCTTGTCGTGCGGCTTGATGATGTACGCGACACCGCCGGAGCCGAACCCGGTCGAGCCGTCGGGCCGAGTCCAGTAGGTGCGCAGCCATACGTTCTCGAACTGGCGGCGGTTGAAGACGTGCCGCACCTGCGCGTCGGACGGGTTCGCCGGATCGTTGACGATCACGTTGCCGTCCCTGGTGAACCCGGTCACCACCCACAGGTGGCCGGCGGTGTTGTAGCCGGCCCCGGTGATCTCGCCCTGGTCGAACGCCTGCGAGGTGACCACAGGGAAGCCGTGCGAGACCAGTTGTTCCAGGTCGGCCATGGACGGCAGCTGGACGATCTCGGCGTCGAGGCCGAAGTGGGACGCGTAGGCGGCGTTGAACGGCCAGTTCCCGGTGCCCTGGTACAGCGAGTCGTAGGTGTAGCGGGCGGCATAGTCCACGCTCGGGTCCTGGTACTTGGGGTTCACCCAGGCCAGGTCCGCGGCGCTGGGATGCATCCCCCAGTACTCGTCCACCATCTCGTTCGAGGTCGGGCTGCACCAGGCCTCGCCGCCGCCGCCGTACTTCTTGTACTGGCCGGCGTGGATGTCCTGCGAGTACGCGGGCACGGGCAGGCCGGTGCCTTGCTGCGAGGCCGGCCCGGGGAGGCTGGCCGGCACCGTGGTGCGCGGCGGTATGAACGACGCGAAGGCACCGGCCTGCCACACCCGCGGCGAGACGGCTGTGCCCGGCTGCCGGTACAGCGTGAGGCGCAGCTGGTAGGCGCGCACCGACCAGCCCGCGTAGGTGAAGAACGTGTCGGTGTCGACCTCCCCGAACGGCTTCGCGACCGGGCTCACCGAGGTGCGGGCGATGTCGGTGTCTAGGTAGGCGTAGTTGCCCATGTCCAGCCACGGGGTCTGCTCGCCGTCGGCCATGGTGGCCTGCAGTTCGGTCTTCAGCCAGGTGCCCGCCGGGACCTGTGCGTCCCACGACGCCACCAGTTCGGTGGCGCCGAAGTCCAGCGTGTGCACCGGCGAGGTCCAGGTGCTGTAATCCCAGGCCCGGGTGTCGTGCAGGTACGGGTCACGGTAGCTGGTGGTGCCGGCCGGCTGGGAGATCACGATCCCCCGGCGGTCGCCGGGAAGCACGCTGATCCCGTTGCCCGTGCCGCCGCGGAACTGACCGGGGGTCGTCCAGGCGGTGAAGTTGACCCGGGGAGCCGCCCCGGCCGGTGCCGCCGACCGGACGGCGAGAGCCGGGCCGGGGGCCGCCCGCAGGGCCGCGCCGCCCGCGGCCGCGGGACCCGGCGCTGCTGCCGCGCGGCCGGCCTGCCCGGTCCGGTTCCCCGCCTGGGCGGCTACGGCCCCCGCTTGCGTTGCCACCAGGCTGATGGCGGCGATCAGCGCGGCCAGTAATCCGGGCCTGCCGGGCGTGAGCCGGGTCCCGGCGGGAATGAGCCGGCGCATGACCTGATGCTGACAGAGGGGCGGCTCGCGGTGAAGACCATCGGTCAAGATTTCTCGTGGATTCATGTGGATTATGGCCTCCTGGTTAGGCGATACTGAACCGGCAGCGCCGCCGGCCCCCGAGGGAGCCGCCGATGAGGGCCGAGGTGAAGGCATCGCAGCGGTAGCCGCCGGGCCGGGGCCCGGCACCGGAAGGAGCCACGCGGGGTGAGCCACGCCGATGACGGCGAGCACCCCCGCTCGCTCGCGCGCCCGCGCGCGCTGCGTCCCGGCGACCGGGTCGCGGTGCTGTCGGTCAGCAGCCCGGCCGACCCGGCCCGGCTGGAGGTCGGGCTTGACGTGCTCAGGTTCGCGGGCCTGGAACCGGTCGTCTACCCGTCGGCGCGCGACTCCGGCAGCATGCGCCGCTACCTGGCCGGCGACGACCGGATGCGCACCGGCGACCTGCGGGCCGCCCTGCTCGATCCCGGCATCGCCGGCATCGTCTTCGCCACCGGCGGCTCCGGTGCCCAGCGCACGCTGGAGGCGATGGACTGGGACGGCATACCCGGGCTGCCCCCCAAGGTGCTGGCCGGGTACTCCGACGTGACGGCCATCCTGGAGGCCGCCGCCAGCAAGCTCGGCTGGGCGTCGCTGCTGAGCCCGATGGCCGACTCAGCGGGACCGGCCGCGCACTACTCGTTCGGCTCGATGCTGCGCGCCCTGATGCACCCGGAGCGCGCCACCAGCATCTGCTACCAGCAGGCGAAGACCATCACCGGCGGCACCGCGAGCGGCGTCACCCTCGGCGGCAACCTGACCCTGCTGACGGCCTCGCTGGGGACCCCCACCTCCTGGCCAGCGCGCGGCGGCATCCTGCTGGTGGAGGAGGAGCACGAGGAGGACTACCGGCTGGACCGGATGCTCACCCAGCTGCGCCGGTCCGGGTACCTGGACGGCGTCGCCGGCGTCATCGCCGGCACTTTCGCGGGCTGCGGGGAGCCGGACGCGGTGGAAGCGATCATCACCGAGCGGCTCGGCGGCCTCGGCGTCCCCGTGATCGCGTGGGCGAACGTCGGCCACGGCGGCTACTTCCAGTCCTTCCCGGTGGGCGTGGCCGCCGAGCTCGACGCGGGCGCCAGGACCCTGCGGCTGGCGGACTCGCCGCTGCGGCCGGCGGACGGCGGCCCGCGCGCCGGAGCCGGCTCCCTGGCCGGCGGAGCAGCGGCTGTGGAGCCAGCATGAAAATCCTGATCTCCGCGGACATGGAGGGCGCGACCGGCGTCACCTGGCCCGGCGACGTGCAGCCAGGCACCGAGCAATGGCAGCGCTGCCGACGGATGTTCACCTCCGACGTGAACGCCGCGATCGCCGGGTTCCTGGACGGCGGCGCGAGTGCGGTCGTCGTCAACGAGGCGCACGCGACCATGCGGAACCTGCTGCTTGAGGACCTCGATCCGCGGGCCGAGATGCTCACCGGCCGCCATAAGGACCTGTCCATGGTGGAAGGCATCCAGCACCAGGAGGTGGCCGGGGTCGCGTTCATCGGTTACCACGCCGGGGCCGGCACCGAGGGCGTGCTCGCCCACACGTACCTGGCAAACTCGGTCACCGGGGTGCGGGTGAACGACGAGCCGGCCAGCGAGGGGCGGCTGAACGCTTACGTCGCCGCCGAGTACGGGGTGCCGGTGGTGCTGGTCACCGGCGACGACCGGACCTGCGCCGACGCCGGCGGCTACGCGGCCGGCGTCCCGATGGTCGCGGTCAAGGACTGCGTGAGCCGGTACGCGGCGGTGTGCCGCCCGCCCGAGGTCACCGCGGCGGCGATCCGCGCGGCGGCGGCGGCCGGGAGCAAGCTGGCCGGGCGGCAGCCGCCGGCCAGGGGCGGGCCTTTCCGGGTGGCGGTGGAGGTCGACGCCGCGCAGCTCGCGCAGGCCGCGGCGATCGTGCCCACGGTGGCACGCACCGGGGAGCGGGCCGTCGCCTACGAGAGCCCGACCGCGTACGCGCTGATCCGAACCTTCAAGGTGGTCTGCACGATGATCTCTGCCGCGACCGAAGCGGACTATGGCTGACCCGGCG
>JAIRTY010000039.1 GCA_031254715.1 Nocardiopsaceae bacterium
GATAGCCGGATGGGGGCGGGGCCGGGTAGCCAGCCGCCGGGGCTGGGTAACCGGCTGGGGGCGGCGCTGGATAGCCAGCCGGGGGCGGGGCCGGGTAGCCAGCCGGCGCGGGCGGGTACGCAGGCGCCTGGCCAGCATGGCGCGGCGGCCTGACGGCTCGTCTGCCCCGCGCGGCCCGGCGCCATCGCCGCGTCAGCAGGATGGCCGCAGCCAGTAGCAGCGCCCCGGCGACGATCGCCCCGCCGTCACCGGCCAGCCTCGTCACGGAGTGATGGACGGCGCGGATGACGCCCGGGGCAGGCCCGGTGGCGAGACGGCCGTCCGGCCCGGCCACCCCCGGGGTGCCGGGACGCGCAGTGAGCCGCAGCTTCGTCAGCCGTTCCGCCTCATGCAGGGCTCCGGCCGGGTTGATCACGCCGAAGCCGATCTTGGTGTTGTATCCGCCCCGCGGGTGGTGCCGGGCGGATACCGCGATCGCCCGGGCGACCAGTCCAGGGGCAAGGTGCGGGAACACCGCCTTGATCAGCGCTGCGGTCGCGGTCAGCCACGCGGCCGCCGCGAAACCGTTGTAAATCACGTATCCGGCGCTGGCCGGGCCGGTTGCGGCGATGGCGTTCCCCGGGGCGGCCACGAGAATCGAAGCGTTAGCGGGCGAGGGGGATATGACTGCAGGCCGCGCCGCGCCGGGTAGCACCAGCGACCCCGCGCCGAGCACGCCCGGCAGGCGGTTGGGGTACCGGGCCGGGCTGAACATCCCCTTGACGGTCAGCTCGGGGGACACCAGGACCGCCCCCCGGGACTCCGCGTACTGAACCGCTCGGTCCAGCGCCGCCAGATCGCGGGGCCCGAACATGTCTATGAAGATCACTCGGGCGCGATGACCGGCTAGATAGCGGATCGCTCTGGCAACGTACCGTTGCCAGACCCCGTCGGTTGCCGGGGCAATCCGGACTGAGAGGATATGCGCCCCGGGCGCGAGACCGATCGTCCCGAACGCATTGCTACCGCTGGGCCCCTCGCCGGCGACAGCGGAAGCGAAAACGGTGTCAAAGGTGGCCGAGCCCTTGCCGGCATGCCCGACTGATGGCCCCACCGTCACCTTGCCTGCCAGGCCGGTCACCGACGGATCGACTCCCCCGCCCACCACGCCAACGGTGACCCCGCTCCCCCTGGTGATCTGCCAGGCAGTGCGCAGGTCTGCCACGACCTGGGCCGCCGAGGCATGGCCGGGAGCAGGCTGGCTGGCGGTGCCGGGAACCACGGCGACAGCCGGGCGGGCGGCACGTCCCGGCCACGCCGCCGCCGGCGGCGCGGGGGCGGCGGCCGCGAGGCCGGCGCCGCAGGCGGCACAGATGGCGGCGGCCACCGGCCCGCGCCAGCAGGTCAGCACCGGATGTCCTTCCTCGCACACGGCTTGCCGCCGCCCGTGAGCCCGGTCATTACCTCGTCCTCGACGCCGTTCGCCAGATCGTCGGGCGTGGCGGCAGAACCGACGGCCTTGCCCGGCCTGCCATCCGCGAACCCGGCCGCATAGAAGAAGACATACCGGCCGATCGCCTGCACGCCGAACCGGGCGCGCTGGGCGTCGCCGAACAGGTCGGCCCGGGTGGCCGCAAAGCGGGCCGCCCGCACTCCGGCCCGTCCCGTGGACAGCTTCTCGGTACTGCGTTCCGCCGCATCCGGGCCTGACATGACAGCCACCCCGACAGTTGCGGCCAGGGTCCCGGACTGGTCGAGGTAGGTGGCTCGCAGCACAGTCAGGCAGCCGTAGCGGCGCAGCGCGGCCGCGACCGCAGGATCCAGCGCCGCTGCGCACGAGGCGGCGGGAGCGATCCCGGCCCGGACGGCGGTGGTGTGGATGCCCTCCGCGGTGAGATAGCGGATGGTGCCAGGGAATATCTCCCCGGCGGGCAGCCGCTGCCAGCGGGAGGCGATCTCGGCCGTGCCGGCGGCGGTGATCTCCGCCCTGGTCGGTGCCCGGGTGAGCTCGAGGTAGAGGGATGTGCCCCCGCCGCCTAACCCTGCCAGGCCGGCCGTTACGAGGAGAATGACGATCAGCATCCGCCACCGCCGCCTGCCGTTACGCCGTGCCGGCCGCTGAGCTGGGAGGGCTGCCGGATAGCCCGGGGAATGGCCCACGAGATCGGACATGATCACACCGCACTGGTTTGCGCAGAAGATTCAGGTTTGTCTATTACATTATGGTTTCTCACACGGACGTCGCTGGCACTTACCGGAAGTTCGCCCGGCGGGAAGCGCGGGGCCGGTCGGCGGCTTACGAATCGCTGGCTGCGGCGGTCGCCGATGACGCCGGGGTGCTGAGTTTTGTCGCCTCACTTCCGCCGGGCAAGCGCCAGCCCAATCTGCTGTTCGCCGCCGCGCGCTACCTGCTTGGCGTGCCACCGGGTATCGGTCAGCTGCGGGAGCTGGTCAGCAACTCCGGCGCGGAACTGGCTGAGGTGATGCTGGCCCGGCGCACGCAAACCAACGAGCCCGCGCGCTGCGCCATTCTGCTGCCGGCCCTGGCCCAGCTGCCGGAACCGCTCGCGGTGATCGAGGCCGGCGCCAGCGCCGGGCTCACGCTGTTGTACGACCGGTACTCCTACGACTACGGCGGGCACCGGCTGACTGGCACCGACCCGCGCGCCCCCACGCTGCGGTGCCGGCCACGCGGGCCGGTGCCGCTCCC
>JAIRTY010000076.1 GCA_031254715.1 Nocardiopsaceae bacterium
GCGGCCGACGTGTCGCGGGCCGGGGAGATGTCGGGCGCGGCAGCACGGGCAGCAGAGCGGTGGGGGCTGCAGCCAGTCAGGCGCGCGGGCGTGTCACAGCGGTGGGCACCGGCGGCGCGGCGGGTGCAGGCGCCGGGTTCCCTGGAACGGCCGGCGCCGCGGGCACGCAAGCCGCTAGGGTCTCGTCTCACGCGACGCGGACGGGTGCTGCTCACCGCCCTGGTGGCGGCGTCCACGCTGGCCGTGGCGGTGCTGCTGTGGCTGTCAGCGGCGGCGGGGGCGCAGGCGGCCAGCAGCGGGGCGTCCCCGGGCAGCGTGTACCGGAACCTCACTCGGGTGGTCGTGCAGCCTGGGCAGAGCCTCTGGACGATCGCGCTGCGGGCGGCGCCAGGGGCCGATCCCAGGGTGGTCGTGCAGCGGATCATCGACCTGAACGGCCTCGGCGGGCAGTCGATCCAGCCGGGTGAGCGGCTGTGGGTGCCCAGCGCCTGACCGGCAGCTGGCCAGGCGCGACACGCCGACAGCGGCGGCCGCCCGGGCCGTCAATCGCCCTGATCAGCGACGTTGTCCGGGCGCTGGCCCGGCCCGGTGCGAATCGGTGCCGGTCAGAACTTGCATGCAGCCCGGCGCTGTTCTACCGTGAACACAACATCTAGTAGTTACATCCCTGTAGTTCGTCCACAAATTGTGTCGGCCAGGGGACGGGAGGTGATGACGTGTACTGTCCGTTCTGCCGGAATCCGGACAGCCGGGTCATCGACAGCCGGACCGCCGACGAGGGCGCCGCGATCCGCCGCCGGCGGTCGTGCCCGGCCTGCGGCCGCCGCTTCACCACCCAGGAGAGCGTGATCCTGATGGTGGCAAAGCGCAGCGGTGCCACCGAGCCGTTCGCCAGGGAAAAGATCGTTACCGGGGTACGGCGCGCCTGCCAGGGCAGGCCGGTCTCCGAGGATCAGCTGGCCATCCTGGCGCAACTGGTGGAAGAGACGATCAGGGCGCGGGGCTGCGCCGAGGTTCCCTCGCATGAGGTGGGCCTGGCGATCCTCGGTCCGCTCCGCGAGCTTGACGAGGTCGCGTACCTGCGTTTCGCCTCGGTCTACCGGGGGTTCGAATCGCTCGCCGACTTCGAAACAGAGATTTCCGCCCTGCGGGCGGCAAGGCAGGAGAGTGGTGCGCTGGCGCCATGAGGCCAGCACCTGCACCGAATGACTGACACGGGGCCAGGCCAGGCCCGCATCACCAAGGCGGACCCAGAAGGGGGAAACATGACGGAGACGGCGAGCGGGCCGGCGCGCGGCAGCAAGAAGGCGGGCAAGGGGCTGACCATCCGCCGGATCCACACCCGCGAGGGCGTGCACCCCTACGACGAGGTCACCTGGGAGCGCCGGGACGTCATAATGACGAACTGGCGGGATGGCTCCGTCAACTTCGAGCAGCGCGGGGTCGAGTTCCCAGACTCCTGGTCCGTCAACGCCGCGAACATCGTCACCACCAAGTACTTCCGCGGTGCCGTGGGCACGCCGCAGCGGGAGTGGAGCCTCAAGCAGCTCGTGGACCGGGTGGTCGGGGTGTACGTGGCGGCCGGGAACGAGTACGGCTACTTCGCCACCCCGAAGGACTCGGAGGTCTTCGAGCACGAGCTCAAGCACGCCCTGATCCACCAGGTCTTCAGCTTCAACTCCCCGGTCTGGTTCAACGTCGGCACTTCGTCCCCGCAGCAGGTCTCAGCCTGCCAGCCTTACGAGGCCATGGTGAGCACACCGGCGGGGCTCATCCCGATCGGCAAGCTCGTGGAAAGCGGAGCCGTTGGCGCGAAGGTCCACGACGCTCACGGCGTGACGAGGATCCTCGCCACCAAGGCCAACGGCACCAAGGATGTTCTCCGCCTGCACGCCAAGGCGGGCTACACGCTCGACGTGACAGCAGACCACCTTGTCTGGCGGGCTGCGGATCTGACCCGGGGGTCATTCATGGCAGCCGGCGACTTCCGGCCAGGAGATCACCTCCTACAGGTGGAGCCGGAGGCCGGCGGGACAGATCGCCACCTTGTTGAGGTCGAAGCAATCACGACGCTCGGCGCGATGGAGGTCTATGACATCCAGACCGAGAGCGGTGAGTACCTGTCCGGTGGCCTGCGAGTGCACAACTGCTTCATCCTGGCCGTGGACGACACCATGGACTCGATCCTGGAGTGGTACAAGGAGGAGGGCCTGATCTTCAAGGGCGGGTCCGGCTCCGGGGTGAACCTCTCGCGGATCCGTTCCAGCAAGGAACTGCTCTCCTCCGGCGGCACGGCGAGCGGGCCGGTTTCGTTCATGCGCGGCGCGGACGCATCCGCCGGCACCATCAAGTCAGGCGGGGCTACCCGCCGGGCCGCCAAGATGGTCGTGCTCGACGTGGACCACCCGGACGTCGAGGAATTCGTCGAGACCAAGGCGCGCGAGGAAGAGAAGGTCCGGGTCCTGCGGGACGCCGGTTTCGACATGGACCTCGGCGGCAAGGACATCGCCAGCGTCCAGTACCAGAACGCCAACAACTCGGTGCGCGTGTCGGACGAGTTCATGCGCGCGGTGGAGGCAGGGCGGAAATTCGACCTGGTCGCCCGCCGGACCGGGGAGACGGTCGAGACCGTCGAGGCCAAAGGCCTGTTCCGCAATATGGCCAAGGCGGCCTGGGAATGCGCCGACCCTGGAATCCAATACGACGACACCATTAACGACTGGCACACTTGCCCGGAAACCGGCCGGATTACCGCAAGTAATCCGTGCAGCGAATACCTCCACCTTGACAATTCTTCGTGCAATCTCGCCAGCATTAATCTGCTCAAATTCCTGGATGAAAAAGGCAAATTCGACGTCAAGCGGTTCGAGCAAATTACCGAGCTGGTTATCACGGCGATGGACATCTCCATCTCGTTCGCAGACTTCCCGACCGAGAAGATCGCCGCTACCACCCGGGCCTACCGGCAGCTCGGCATCGGCTACGCGAACCTGGGGGCGCTGCTCATGGCGACCGGGCACGCGTACGACTCCGAGGGCGGCCGGGCGATCGCGGGCGCGATCACCTCGCTGATGACCGGCACCGCCTACCGGCGGTCCGCCGAGCTGGCGGCCGAGGTCGGCCCGTACGACGGCTACGAGCGCAACGCGCCCGCCCACAAGCGCGTCATGCGCAAGCACGCGGCGGCGGCCGACCAGATCAAGACCCTCGGCGGCATGGACCGCGAAATTCACAAGGCAGCTCTGGTCGCGTGGGAGAAATGCCTTAAGCTGGGCGAAATAAATGGCTACAGAAATGCACAAGGCAGCCTACTCGCGCCGACTGGCACTATAGGCTTGATGATGGATTGTGATACTACCGGGGTGGAGCCGGATCTGGCGCTGGTGAAATTCAAGAAGCTCGTCGGCGGCGGTTCCATGCAGATCGTCAACCAGACCGTCCCGCGGGCGCTGAAGCACCTCGGTTACCAGCCAGAGCAGGCCGAGGCCATCATCGAGTACATCGCCGAGAACGGGCACGTGATCGACGCGCCCGGGCTGCGCCCGGAGCACTACGAGGTGTTCGACTGTGCCATGGGCGAGCGCGCGATCAGCCCGATGGGCCACGTCCGCATGATCGCCGCGGTCCAGCCTCACCTCAGTGGAGCTGTGAGCAAAACGGTCAACATGCCAGAAAGTGCCACAATAAAGGACATTGAAGGCATCTACTTCGAGGGCTGGAAGCTCGGCCTCAAGGCACTGGCGATCTACCGGGACAACTGCAAGGTCGGGCAGCCGCTGTCGGACGGCCGGAAGAAGCAGGAGAAGGCGGCCGAGCCCGAGCCCCCGCACGAGGTCCGCCCGGTCCGCCGCCACCTGCCCAAGAAGCGGCCCGCGGACGTGACCCGGTTCTCGGTGGCGGGGGCCACGGGCTACATGACCGCTTCCACCTACCCCGACGACGGTCTCGGTGAGGTCTTCCTCAAGCTGGGCAAGCAGGGCTCCACCCTGGCGGGCGTGATGGATGCGTTCTCGATGGCGATCTCCATCAGCCTGCAGTACGGGGTGCCGCTGGAGAAGTGGGTGGAGAAGTTCACCAACATGCGGTTCGAGCCGGCCGGGATCACCGACGACCCGGACATCCGGATCGCCAGTTCGGTGGTGGACTACGTGTTCCGGCGGCTGGCCCTCGACTACCTGCCGTATGAGACCCGGGCCGAGATGGGGATCATGTCGGCGGACGAGCGGTCCGCCCAGCTGGCCGGGGAGAACCCCGGGTCGCTCGGCGACGAGCCCGACCCGGCGGAGATGGCACAGTCGGCACCGGTCGAGCGCCGGCAGCGGGAGCAGGCGGCTGGACCGTCCGATTCGTCAGAGCCGTAGGCAGCGGCGCAGCCGGCGGCGCCGCAGCCGCACAGTTCCATGGAGGTGCTCGAATCGCAGCAAG
>JAIRTY010000082.1 GCA_031254715.1 Nocardiopsaceae bacterium
CGCCAGCACCGCCTGGATCGACGTGCCGTCGTAGCCGTGCGTGGCGAACAGCCGGGTCGCAACGTCGACCAGCTGCGCCCGGGTGGCTTGTCCCCGCTCGACGTTCCGCTTCATTCCGCCTTCCCGGCTTTGCTCGCGTCCGTGCCCTGCATCCCTCCGCGCCCTGCCAGGGCATTTGACAGACCGACTGTCGGTCTGTCAAAGTTTAGACCGTCAGTCGGTATTTCTGTCACTGTAGTCCCGGCGGCCATCCACCGAGGGGGAAGCATGACCAATGAGCCGGAAGGCCTGGAGAAGTATCGCGGCCAGGTGCAGACCGCGTCCGGTCCGGCCAGCTACCTCGACACCGGCGGCCCGGGCCGGGTGGCGCTGTTCGTTCACGGCGTGGGCAGTGGCAGCTACCTGTGGCGGCATGTGATCGGCCAGCTGGCCGGCGAGCGCCGGTGCGTGGCCGTTGACCTGCCGCTGCACGGGCGGACCCCGGCTGCCGCCGGCCAGGACTTCTCGCTGCCGGGCCTGGCCCGCTTCCTCGCCGGCTTCTGCGACGCGCTCGGACTGGCCGGCATCGACCTGGTCGCGAACGACACCGGCGGCGCCATCAGCCAGGTCTTCGCCGCCGGCCAGCCCCGGCTCTTGCACACATTGACCCTGACCAACTGCGAGGCGCACGACAACGTCCCGCCCAGGCAGCTGCTGCCCGCGGTCCTGCTCGCCCGCTCCGGCCTGCCCATCTGGCGGCTCGCCCCGCGCATGTTCGGCGACCAGCGCGGCCGCAGGCGCTTCTTCTCCGGCGGGTACCAGCACGTCGCGAACCTGCCCGACGACATCGCCCGTTCCTTCCTCGAGCCGCTGCTGGGCACGCCGGAAACGGCCCGCCAGTTCCAGCGCCTGATGGCGGCACTGCGCGCCCGGGACCTGCTGGCGGTCGAGCCAGCACTGGCCCGGCTGCAGGTCCCGACCCTCATCGTCTGGGGCACCGGCGACGCCCTGTTCCGCCCGAAGTGGGCATACTGGCTGCGCGACACCATCCCCGGCGCCACCGAGGTCGTCGAGATCGACGGCGGGCGGCTGTTCTTCCCTGACGAGCGGGCCGCCGAACTCACCGTGGCACTGCGGCGCCACTGGGAAGCCCACGCGACGACAGTCGCTTCCTAAGCGAGGGGTGGCCGCGCCCGGCGACGACAACCCGCTCCTGCTGCTGCGCCTGGCAGCCCTGCCGCTGACCATGCCACCCTTCCCGCTCCAGCGGCTGCAAGACGACGAATAACGCTCTTCATGCCCGGTTGCGTTGCGCTGGCTGCGAACCGGCCGGAATCCGGCTTGTGGTAACTTGCGGCACCCCCGCATCATGGATGGAACTCAGGGGAGGAGGGAAACGTCGACCACCCGGTGGGCCGCCGCCGGCGGTCCGGGCGGGCGAGGAAGGCCGGCACATGACGGAGCAGGCGGAAAGCCAGCGGGCCGAGCTGGTCACCGCTGCCCAGGCGCAGTGGGTGGCGGCCCTGACCGACCTGGGCGGCCGCAACACGCTGCTGTACTACAAGGACCGCCGGGCCGGCACGCTCGACCTGGGGCCCGCCGACCCCGCCGCGCTCGACCACCTGCTGCGGACCGGCACCATCCGGCTGACCCGGCTGTTCGATGACGTGGACGTCCGGGCCGACGCGATCCGGCGGGTGCAGGCCATCTACCGCAAGGCCAGGGAGCTGTCGGAGGAACGGGGGCTGGCGGCCAGCTACCTGGCGACCGGGCTGGCCCGCTGGGATGAGCTGTTCCTGGAGCCGGCCGCACCGGTGCTGCTGCGGGGCCTGACCATCACCCCCACCCGGGCCCGGCACGACGACTTCGACCTGACCCTGGACGAGACGTCCGAGGTCAACCCCGTGCTGCTGCACAAGCTCGCGGCCGTGTACGGCGCCGAAACCGAGGCGCTTGCCGACGAGCCCGCGGCCGTGCCCGGCACTTACGAGCAGCTGACCGCGCTCGCCAAGGCCGCCGAGGTGCCCGGGTTCGAGATCGCGGGCCGTCAGGTCATCGGCACGTTCACCTACGCCAAGCTGCCGATGGTGCGGGACCTGCAGAACGCGGGCGAGCTGCTGGCAGACAGCGACGTGGTCGCCGCCATCGCGGGCGACCCGCAGGCGCAGGCCCTGGTCGCCGCCGACGCGGGGCCGGGCCCGGTGCTCGATGCCATCCCGCCCGCCGACGACTTCTCCATCCTGGACGCCGACTCCTCCCAGCGCACCGCGATCAACGCGGTGGTGGCGGGGCAGAGCCTGGTGATCCACGGGCCGCCGGGCACCGGCAAGAGCCAGACGATCGCCAACCTCATCGCCGCGCTGGTGGCCCGGGGCCGGAAGGTGCTGTTCGTGGCCGAGAAGCGGGCCGCGATCGACGCGGTGCTCAGTCGGCTCGCCCGCGCCGAGCTGGACGAGCTGGTGCTCGACATCCACGACGGGGCGCGGGACAGGCAGCGCATCGCCGCCGGCCTCGGCGCTGCCCTGGACCGGGCCCGGGACATTCCGCTGCCGGAGGTCGATGCCCTGCACCGGCGGCTGGTCGATCGGCAGCAGCGGCTGGCCGAGCACGTGACCGCGCTGCATGAGGAACACGAGCCGTGGGGCGTCACCCCGTTCGCCGCGCAATCGGCACTGCTCGGGATCCCGGAACAGGCGCGGCCGCCGGTCCGGCTGGCCGCCGTGGACCGCATCACCGGCGAGGAGGCGGAGCGGGTCAGGGACGAGCTTCGCGAGTTCACCCACCTGGGCGGACTCCGGTTCGACCGCGACAGCACCCCCTGGTACGGCGCGGACATTACCACCGCCGAGGCGGCCAGGGATGCGCTGGCGGTGCTCGGCCGGCTCACCAGCGACAGCTACCCGGCGGCCGGGCAGCGGATCGAGCGGGCCAACGAGCAGGCCGGGCTGCGGCCCCTGGACGGCTACGCCGAGCGGGCCGAGCGGCTGGCGCTGTTCTCCGGGGTCCTCGCCACCTGGCAGCGGCTGTCGCCAGAGGTCTACCGGAGCGATCCGGAGCGGCTGGCGGCGGCCACCGCGCGCCGGGCGCAGCGCCCGCGGCTGCGCTGGCGGGAGCGGCGCGCGCTGGTCCGGCAGGCACGCTCGCTGTGGGTCTCCGGCCGGCCCCGGCCCGACGAGCTGCACCAGGCGCTCGCCGGCGCGGCCGGCCAGCTGGCGGCGTGGGAACGGCTGCGGACGGACGGCGGCCCGCCGCGGGTGCCGGACGGGCTGGCGGATGCCGTCCGGCTGCACGACGCGTGCGAAGCGGACCTGGCCGAGCTCAGGCGCTTCGTGCCGGTCCCCGGCGACGCCGGCCCGGTGCTGGCCGCGCTGTCCGAAGACACCGAGCTGCCGTGGCGGCTGCCCCGGCTCTATGAGCTGCGCGGCCGGTTCGAGGAGCTGGGCCTGCGCCCGCTGCTGGACTGGCTCGCCAGCCAGGACAGCTCGCCGGACCTGGCGGTCAGCGCGTTCGACCACGCCTGGTACACGGCGGTGCTCGACCAGATCAGGGTCCGCGACCCCCGGTACGCCGCCCACTCCGGCGGGGCACTGGACGAGCTGGCGGAGCAGTTCCGGCTGCACGACACCGAGCATCTGGCGGCCAACCGGGCGCGGGTGCGGCGCGCCGCGGCGGAGCGGCTGCGGGACGCCCAGGAGCAGCACCCGCTGCAGGCCAGGGTCATCCGCAAACAGGCCGCGCTGCGGCGGCGGCACATGCCGCTGCGGCGGCTGCTCGACCAGGCCAGCGACGTGCTGTTCGCGGTCAAGCCGTGCTGGGCGATGTCGCCGCTGATGGTCAGCCAGGTGCTGCCGGCCTCGCGGCTGTTCGACGTGGTCATCTTCGACGAGGCGAGCCAGGTGACCCCGGCCGACGCGGTGCCCTCCATCATGCGGGCGCACCAGGTGATCGTGGCCGGGGATGACCGGCAGCTACCGCCGACGAACTTCTTCCGCCAGGTCAGCGACCCGGACGCGGAGGCCGATGAGGAGCCGGCCGACGAGGCCGACAGCCTGGTCTCCTTCGGCTCCGGGTTCGAGTCGATCCTGGACACCCTCCGGCCGCTGCTGCCCACCGCGCCGCTCACCTGGCACTACCGCAGCCGGGACGAACGGCTGGTGGCGTTCTCGAACGCCCGCATCTACGACGGCGCGCTGATCACCTTCCCCGGCGTCATCCGGGACGACTGCCTGCGCCACGTCGTGGTGCCGCAGCAGCCAGGCGCCGGCCCGGACGAGTCGGTGACCGGCGAGGCCCGGGCGGTGGTGGAGCTGGTGCTCGATCACGCGCGGCGCCGGCCCGGCGAATCACTGGGAGTGATCGCCCTCGGCATCCGGCACGCCGAGCGGATCGACGAGCTGCTCCGGCTCGCCCTGGCCGACAACCCGGATCTGGAGGAGTTCTTCGCCGAGGACCGGGCGGAGCCGTTCTTCGTGAAGAACCTGGAGCGGGTCCAGGGCGACGAGCGGGACGCGATCCTGCTCTCGGTGGGCTACGGCAAGCATGCCGACGGCCGGATGCGGTACCACTGGGGCCCGCTGCTGCGCAACGGCGGTGAGCGGCGGCTGAACGTCGCGGTCACCCGCGCCCGTCACCGGCTCACCCTGGTCAGCTCCTTCTCCAGCCACGAGGTGGATCCGGACCGGGTGACCAGCCCGGGGGCCCGGCTGCTGTGCGACTACCTGGAGTACGCCGGGTCGGGCGGGTCGGCGGCCGCAGGCCGGGGTGCGGGCGGCACGGACGCGGAGCTCGCCGAGCTGAGCCCGTTCGAGGCCGACGTGGCCCGCCGGCTGGCCGAGTCCGGTATCAGCGTCGTGCCCCGGTTCGGCGTCGGCGGGTACCGGGTGGACTTCGCCGCGGCGCACCCGCAGGAGCCGGGCCGGATGCTGCTGGCGATCGAGGCCGACGGCACGTCCTACCGGGATTCGCGCAGCGCCAGGGACCGGGAACGGCTGCGCAAGGAGCA
>JAIRTY010000154.1 GCA_031254715.1 Nocardiopsaceae bacterium
CGTGGCGGCAGCCATGGCCTTGGCCGCCTCGGTGCCCAGCGGCGAGCCGTCCAGCCCGATCACCGTGATCATGCCGCGGCCACCCACCCGGCCCTGCTGGCCGCGACCACCCGGGTCCCGGCGAAGTCCACCAGCGCCACGTCGGCGTCGAGCCGGCCCTCGCCGGCCCGCAGCAGCACCGACCGGACCCGCTGGCACAGCTCGTCGCCGGCCGCCCGGAGCAGGCCCTCCCGCTGCCAGATCTCGTAGGCGTGGCGGCCGGTGTTGGCCGCGGCGACCTCCGCCGCCACCGCAGCCGGGCCGCCGGCGGCCAGGGTCACATCCCCCAGCAGCCCGACGTCAACCCGGGACCGGGTGTAGTGGGTCATCAGCACGCCAGCGGCGAGCTTGGCCAGCTTGCCGGCCATTCCCACGAAGATCACCCGTTCCAGCCCCGTGGCCAGCGCGCGCCGGATCGCCGCGCCGGTGAAGTCGCCGACCTCCACGAAACACACCTCCGGCAGGCCGGGCAGCAGGCCCATCGCGCCCTTCTCGGTGCGCCCGCCGGTGCAGAGCACGACCGTGCGCTGGCCCTGCGCCGCCATCACCGAGACCGCTTGCTCGACGCTGGCCCGCCAGGACGCGGTCGAGAACGGCCGCACGATGCCGGTCGTGCCGAGGATCGAGATCCCGCCGAGGATACCGAGCCGGGCGTTGGTCGTCTTGCGGGCCATCCGCTCGCCGCCCGGCACCGAAATGACCACCTCGGCCCCGCGCGCGGCCAGGTCCGCCGCTTCGCCCACCGCCTGGATGATCATCGCACGCGGGGTGGCGGTGATGGCGGGCTCCCCCACCTCGATGCCAAGGCCCGGCTTGGTGACGACGCCGACTCCTTCCCCGCCCGCGAGGGTGACCCCCGGCGGGCCGCGCCAGCGGACGGTGGCGGTGAGCCTGGCACCGTGGGTGACGTCGGGGTCGTCGCCGGCATCCTTGACCACCACCGCTCCTCCCCGGTCGGGCCCGTACCAGCACGACTCCACCGCAAACCGCACCCGGCGCCCGCCCGGCAGCGCGACCTCGACCTCAGCCTGCCGTGCCTGCTCGCGCAGGGCGGTGACGGCGGCCTTGGCGGCGGCGGACGCGCAGGTGCCGGTAGTCCAGCCGGTGCGCAGCGCCCGGGGCCGCACCTTGGCGGTGCGCGGCAGGTCCGGCTCGCGCAGCTCCGGCTCGGTCCGTAGCCCGGGCGCGCCGCCCGGCTCAGGCGCGCCGCCCGGCTCAGGCCCGCCGCGTAGCTCAGGCGTGCCGCCGGGCTCGGGCCCGGTGCGCCCGGTCACCGGTCCGCCTCCCGGAGGGCGCGGCGGGCCGCCGGGTCCGCGCGGCGGAAGCCGTGGAAATGCCCGGGATGGTAGAGGTGCGAGCGCTCGCCAGCGGCCGACAGCGCCGGGCCGATCAGGAACAGCGTGTGCTTCCACAGCTTGCGGGCCCGCACCGTGTCCGCCAGCGTGCCTGCCGTGCATTCGGCGATCAGCTCGTCCGGCCAGCTGACCCGGTAGGCGACCAGCACCGGGGTGTCCGGCGGGTAGCCGCCCGCCAGCAGCTCGGCCTGGAGCTGGCCGGACCGCGCCGCGGACAGGAACACCGCCATGGTGGCGCCGTGCCGGGCGAGCCCCGCGATCTCCTCTCCGGACGGCATGGGGGTCTTGCCGCCGCCGAGCCGGGTGAGGATCACCGACTGGGCGACGCCGGGCACGGTGAGCTCCCGGCCGGACGCGGCGGCAGCCGCGGCGTAGGCGCTCACGCCGGGCACGGTCTCGTGCGGCAGCCCCAGCCGGTCGCACAGTTCCCGCTGCTCCTGCACCGCGCCCCACAGCGCCGGGTCGCCCGAGTGAATCCGCGCGACCACCAGGCCCTCGGCCAGCGCGCGCCGGTAGAGCGCGTGCTGCTGCTCCAGCGACAGCCCCGCGGAGTCGACGACCTCGGCGCCGGGCCGGGCGAGCGCGATCACATCCGGGTGGACCAGGCTGGCCGCCCAGATCACCACGCCGGCCTCGCCGATCACCCGCGCCGCCCGGACCGTGAGCAGATCGGCGGCCCCCGGTCCGGCCCCCACGAACCACACCTTCGCCCGGGCGCGGGATTTGTCAGCGGAACGGTTCGCTGCCGTCACAGCTTGCCTCCCCGGTCCGGGCGCCGTCCCGGGATGAGCAACGTGGACAGGTACGGGGCCGGTCCGCTCACCTCGGCAGCCGGGCGGATCTGCTCCCCTGGCAGGCCGAGGCCGGCCCCGTGCACGGCGCCGTCCAGCCGCCCGGCGGCCCGTACGGCGGCCAGCACCTCGGGCAGGTGACGGCCGCTCTTGTAGCCGACGACGGTGTCGAACCCGGCAAGCGCGGCCCGGAACCGGCCGATGCCCGCTGTCAGCGGCAGCAGCGCGAGGGTCTCGGCACCCTCGCACAGCACCGTGCCGCTGCGCGCGGCCAGGTCCTGCATGGCGGTGATGCCGGGCACGGTCGCCACGGTCACGCCGGGAACCAGCCGCCGCACGCTGGCTGCCAGGTAGGTGAAGGTGGAGTACACGTTCGGGTCGCCGATGGTGGCGAACGCCACCGTCGCCACGGCGCCGGCGAACGCGGATGCGACGGCGGCCGCGGCGGCGTCCCAGGCGGCTTCCCGGCGGGCCCGGCCGGCGCCGCCGGCCCCGGCCGCCTCGTCGAAGGCGAACGCGACCCGGCGGATCCGGTCGTGGCTGACGTGCGCCAGGACGGTCGCCTCGGCCCGGCCTGTCTCCTCCATGGCGAGCACCGGCACCAGCACCAGGCCGGCCTCCCGCAGCACCCGCACGGCTTTCACCGTGACCAGCTCCGGGTCGCCGGGCCCGACCCCGACCCCCACCAGCGTCCGCGGCTCGCCGGTCACCGCGGCCCCCGCGTCCCGGCCGGCTGTGGAAATTTCGTGCTGTGCCGGCAACCGGAATGTTCCACATCTGGCGTGCTCCCCGCGGAGCGCGCCCGCCGGGCGGCAGCAAC
>JAIRTY010000155.1 GCA_031254715.1 Nocardiopsaceae bacterium
ATCATCCGCGGCGGGTGGTGCGACGGCCGACGAGGGCTGCGAGGGTGACGCCAGCGGAGGTGGGCCCCTGCGTGCCTCCACCGCGCCGGAGGAGAGGACCATGAACCGGTACCCGAACATCAGTGACCACGGGATAATCGGCGACCTGCAGACCGCCGCCTTGGTGACCACGGACGGCACCGTGGACTTTTTCTGCTGCCCGCGGTTCGACTCGCCCAGCGTGTTCGCGTCGCTGCTGGACGCCGAGCGCGGCGGTCACTTCCGCATCGCTCCCGCGACCAGCGACTACGTGACCCGGCAACTGTACTTCCCGCAAACAGCCATGCTGATCACCCGTTTCATGACTCCGGACGGGGTCGGCGAGGTGCTGGATTTCATGCCGGTCATCGAGGGCGGGCCGACCGACCGGCACCGGCTGGTCCGGCATCTGCGGGTGGCGCGCGGAACGATGCAGTTCGTCATGGACCTGCAGCCGCGGTTCGACTATGGCCGCGCCAAGCACACCGTGGAGGTCACCGAGCACGGCGCGGTGTTCCGTTCCGACGGGATGGAACTGACCCTGCACACCGCCGGGGCCCGGCCCGTGAGCGCGGGCGGGCCGGCCGCAGAGCGCATCGGCGACGGGATGCGCGCCACGTTCACGCTGCGGGAAGGGGAACACGGCCGCGGGGTCGTCCTCGAGTCAATGGGCGGCGAGCCGCAGGCGCTTGCGCCGGCCGAGCTGGAGCGGCTCGCGGCTGACACCTCGGCCTACTGGCGGCGGTGGCTGGGCCGCATGTCCTATGCCGGGCGGTGGCGGGAGATGGTCGCCCGGTCGGCCATGACGCTCAAGCTGCTCACCTACCAGCCCTCCGGCGCGATCGTGGCAGCGGCCACGACCGGGCTACCGGAGCAGGCGGGCGGGGAGCGGAACTGGGACTACCGGTTCACCTGGGTGCGCGACGGCTCGCTGTCGGTGCACGCGCTGCTCAACCTCGGCTACATGGAGGAGGCAGGCGCCTTCGCCCGCTGGCTGCGGGACCGCTTCACCGAGAACGCCGACGGCGGCCGCTCGCACCCGCTGAAGATCATGTTCCGGGTGGACGGCTCGTCCGACCTGACCGAGGAGACCCTCGATCATTTCGAGGGCTGGCGCGGGTCGGCGCCGGTGCGGATCGGCAACGGCGCCGCCGACCAGCTTCAGCTGGACATCTTCGGCGAGGCCCTCGACGCGTTCTACGACGGCGTGCAGCACGACCTGCCGGTTGCACATCAGGGCTGGGAGGCGCTGGCCAAGGTCATCGACTGGGTGGCTGACAACTGGGACCAGCCCGACGAGGGCGTGTGGGAGACCCGCGGCGGCCGCAAGGACTTCACCTACGGCCGGTTCCAGTGCTGGGTCGCGCTCGACCGCGCGATCCGGCTCGCGGCCCGGCTCGGCTGGCCTTCCAACGCCGCCAAGTGGGCAGTCGAACGTGACCACCTCTACCAGCAGATCGTGACCCGCGGCTGGAAGAGCGACATCGGCGCTTTCACTCAGCACTATGACACCGACGTGCTGGACTCGGCGCTCCTGCTGATGCCGATCGAGGGTTTCATCTCGGCCCGTGACCCGATGTGGCAATCCACCCTGCAGGCGATGGACCGGGAACTGGTATCCGACAGCCTCGTGTACCGCTACAACCCTGAGGCCAGCCCGGACGGGCTGCGCGGCACCGAGGGCACCTTCTCGCTGTGCACGTTCTTGTACGTGGACGCGCTGGCCCGGGCCGGCCGGCTCGACGACGCCGTGCTCACCTTCGAGAAGATGCACACCTACGGCAACCACCTCGGCCTGTACTCCGAGGAGATCGGCCCGACCGGTGAGCAGCTCGGCAACTTCCCGCAAGCTTTCACCCACCTCTCGCTGATCAACGCCGCGATCACGCTCAACCGCGAGCTCGATGACCGCGCACGCCACGGCGAGACGAAGCTGGCGGCGGGCTGACAGCCAGCCGCCCGGGCAGGGAACGGCGCGTCAGGCACCCGAATCCGGCCGCACCGGCGGTGGCATACTCAAGCGTGCAGGGAGGGCCGAGTTAGCGCATCTACGCTAGATGTAGGTGGTGATGGCAGAGAGGGCTGGGATATGGGCGATGACGGGCCGGCCGGCATGCCCGCAGTAAGCCCAGGCTCGCCCCGGCGCCCGGCGGGAGCACTGGAAGCAGAGGTCATGGCCGTGCTGCGGGCGGCGCAGGCGCCGCTCAATCCCGGGGAGGTACGCCTCAGCCTGGCCGCGAGCCAGGCTGAGGAACTGTCCTACAGCACGGTGGTCACCATCATGTCGCGGCTGCACGCCAAGGGCCTGCTGGCACGCGAGCGGGCGGGGCGGGCGTTCACCTACACCCCGGTCGACGACGCCAGCCTCGCTGCCAGCCGGATGAGCCAGGCCCTGGATACCGGCACCGATCATCAGGCGGTGCTGACCCGGTTCGTATCCGGGCTGACCGGCCGGGATGCCCGGCTGCTGCGCCGCCTTCTCGCCGGTGACCAGGACCAGGAAACCGGCAGCTAGGACGGCACGGGGGACGGCAAGCACATGCACCTATTGGTCTACCTGCCACTGCTGGTCCCCGCCCTGGCATCGGCAGCCGCCCGGCCGCTGAGCGCCCGGCTGGAGCCGCGCCAGGCGACCTGGCTGCTCACGGCCGCGACAGTGGCGCTGGCCGTGTGCAGCGTGGCCGCACTGGCACTCCTCGCGGCGTCGGCGGCGGCCCGGATTCCGTTCCTGGCCGCCCTGGGTGACTATTCTCCGCGCATCATCCGCCGCGGGGACCCGGTGCCCGCCGTTACCGGGGTGGCCGCCGCCGTGCTGCTGACCGGGGCCGCAGCGGCCGTGACGGTGCTGACCCGCCGCCGCGCCCGCGCGCTGGCCCGTTCCTACCGGCGAACTGCCCGCGTCAGTGCCGGTGACGGCATCATGGTCGTCCCGGGCCCGGACATGGAGGCGTATGCGCTTCCCGGCTGGCCCGGCCGCATCGTGGTCTCCGGCGGCCTGCTCGCGGTCCTCGACGACCGGGGCCGCGCCGCGCTGCTCGCCCATGAGCAAGCGCACCTCGATAGCCACCACCACCTGTTCATCACGGTGGCCCACCTGGCCGCGGCCGCCAATCCGCTGCTGCTCCCCCTCGCCCGCACGGTGGACTACACCGTGGAACGATGGGCCGACGAGCAGGCGGCCGCCGTCACCGGCGACCGCCGCCTGGTGGCCACCACAATCGGCCGGGTCGCGTTGCTCGCCGCCGCCCGCCCCCGGCGCACCCCCGCCGCGGCGCTTGGTGTCATCGGCCGGCCTGGCCTGCGGGTGTCAGTGGCCTGGGCAGGGCCGGTACCACGGCGCGTCGCCGCCCTGCTCGCCGCGCCACCCCGCCGCCATGTCGTGCTCCTGGTAGCCGCCGTGATCATCGTCGCGCTTGCCGGTGCCTCGGCTCTGCAAGCCGCCACGGGCCTGCACGCCTTGTTCGAACTCGCCCAGAGCGGCTCCTAGCTGGCCAGCTACCAGGCAGGCACCAATCCTGGGCCGTCTCCGCTGACCACCTCACGTTCCGGGGCCTGGGTCTACAAACCCTGTAGATGTTCTACAGTTGCTGTAAAACCGGGTGGCCCCGATGGCGTCACCCAGGCCTCCGGGCCGGGGCCAGCGTCCTCTACCTGGGAGT
>JAIRTY010000264.1 GCA_031254715.1 Nocardiopsaceae bacterium
CAGTCCCTTGCTCTCCACGGACGAGACGGCGCCGGACACGGTCGGGCCGGCCAGGCGGATCATCCGCGGCGCCGTGCGCTACTCGCGCGACTGCGCGGCGCTCGCGGTCGCGCCGGACGAATGCTGCCTCGTCACCGATCACCGGCTGCTGCCGCTGTCGTGGACACGGGACGCCCACTACCAGGCCGTCCTGCTCCTCGCCGCCGGTCCGTGGTCGACAGCGTGCTGGCCGCGCGCCACCATACCCGACCAGCTGACAGGGCACCGGCGCTCGGTCATCCGGATAGCCGGCGCCAGATCCTCGGGTCACGGCAGCCGGCCCCCGGCCACCGGGGCGGACAAGACACGCTGAGTAGTGTGCTTTTAACGGAATGTGCCATCATGACGGGGGCCGTGATGCGCCAGAAACTCCGCCCGCAGGTCAGCCGCAGGGGCAACCGCGCGAGGCACGGACTCTCGCTAGCCGCGGCAGTGGTGGTTACCGCCATGACCGCTGCTGCCTGCGGCGGCTCCGGCGCCCCGGTAACCGGGACGGCAGCGTCCAGCCCGGCGGCCGCCGCCTCCACCCCGGCTACCGGAGCGGGGTTCTACCGGTACCCGAGCCCCGGCACGCTCGCGAAGGCGCGCAACGGACAGGTCCTGGCCAGCCAGCCGATGAGGGTCACGGAGCCCCTCCGGCTCGCCAGCTCCCGCGCGCTCCGGATCATGTACCGCTCCCAGGGCCTGCGCGGGCAGCCGGTGGCGGTCACCGGCTTCCTGCTGATCCCGCGCGGGCACCCGCCGCGGCGGGGGTGGCCGGTGATCGCATGGTCGCACGGCACCGCCGGCGTCGGGCCGAACTGCGCCCCGTCGCGATCGCCGAGCCTCTACCTCCCTGGCGCCTATGAGTACCAGCGCCTGATCACGCGGCTGCTGTCGAATGGGTTCGCGGTCGTCGGCACCGACTACCCGGGGCTCGGCTTTCCCGGCCAGCTGCACCCATACGTCCAGCCCGGCCCCGAGGGCCGGTCCGTGGTCGACAGCGTGCTGGCCGCGCGCCACCTGATTCCCCAGCTCGGCCGGCGCTGGTTCTCTGTCGGCCACTCCCAGGGCGGGCAGTCCGCCCTGGCGGCGGGGGAGATAGCCCAGCGTGCACAGGGCCTGCAGTTCCTCGGCACGGTCTCGTTCGCGCCGGCCAGCCATGTGGCACTGATATGGGACTCGATAGCCCGCGTGCGGCCGCCGTTGCGCGGGGTCGACTTCGTCCTCGCCGCCTATGCGGCCTACGTCGCGGTGAGCGCCAGGCTCTACGATCCGGGCCTGCGATACACCGATGTGCTCTCGCCCCAGCTCGCGGGCCAGATACCGGCCGCGAAACGGCTCTGCCTGCTGGACCTGGCCATGCACCTGGCGACGGTCCACCCCCCGCTCACGAGCATCCTCAACCCCAGCGGGGCGAGCAGTCCCCGGCTGCGACGGTTCTTCGCACAGACGGAGCCGGCGACGCGGCGCTCCGCTGGGCCGATCCTGCTGCTCCAGGGCGGCCGCGACGACCAGATACCGCCCCGCGCGACGGGCCGTCTGAAAGCCGAGCTCTGCCGCCTGGGCGACGTCGTGCAGTACCGCACCTACGCCAGCGCCAACCACGACACGCTCCTGGCCCAGGCATATCCAGGCACGGTCCATTGGCTCCGGGACCGATTGAGCGGAATCCCGGCCAGCCAGACGTGCTAACCGGCTCCTTAGCCGCCTGTATTCAGCGGATTGCCGGCACACCGTTCCCGGGATCAGGGAGCGGCCAGCGCCGCCGCTCCTTGTTCCCATATAGGCGTGACGTATCAAAAGCGTTATCTGTCTGTTGCTGACGTGAAACCACCGGCTTCTGGGTGCGCTGGGATGCTACGGCCCAGGAGGCCCACTATGAATCGTTTGTCTCGAACAGCCTTGTCCCCAGCAGGCCCTCCAGCAGGCTCCCGGGCGCGGGCCCGGCTGCAGCTGTCGAAGCGGACCGGCGGTGTCGCCGTGGTGGCTGCGCTTGCGCTTGCCGCCGCGGGCTGCGGCGGCAGTTCGGGGCAGCCAGCAAGCTCCGGCAGCAGCTCGGCGGCGGCGCATAAGGGCGGCACGTTCACCATCCTGGCCAGTTCCGCTTTCGGCGTGGCCGACCCGGCGCAGAACTACACGCTGGAGGAGTGGCAGCTGCTGATCGACACCCACGACGGGCTGGTGCAGTTCAAGCGGGTGGGCGGGCTGCCGGGCACCACGATCGTGCCCGATCTGGCCACCGCCGTCCCCAAGCCCACCGACGGCGGCAAGACGTACACGTTCACGATCCGCCGCGGGATCAAGTTCTCCGACGGCACCACGCTCAAGCCGAGCGACTTCGTGCGGACCTTTGAGCGGCAGTTCACGGTGCCGGGCCCAACCTCCTTCTATTCCGAGATCGTCGGCGCCAGCAAATGCAAGCCCAAGAAGTGCGACCTCAGCCAGGGCGTGGTCGCCAATGACTCCGCGTCCACGCTGACGATTCATCTCACCACGCCCGATGCAGAGTTCCTCGACAAGCTGGCGCTGCCGTTCGCGTACGCGGTGCCGGCCAGCACGCCGTTCAAGCTGACCGGCAACCATGTGCCGCCAGGCACCGGGCCGTACATGTGGAAGTCGTACAACCCGAACACGCAAGCGGTGCTGGTCCGCAACCCGTACTTCCACGTGTGGAACCCGCAGGCGCAGCCGGCCGGGAACCCGGACAAGATCATCGAGAAGTACGGGCTGCAGGTCTCCGACGAGGTGACCCAGGTCGAGAACGGCTCCGCCAACGAGGTGTTCGACGGGGACGTGATCCCGTCGGACCGGCTCAGCGAGCTCAACAGCCCGAAGTACGCCCATCAGGTGCACGTGAACCCGCTCACCGCGGACTGGTACTTCGCGCTCAACACCAAGCGCCCGCCGTTCAATAATGTGAAGGCCCGGCAGGCGATCAACTACGCGGCCAACCGCGCGGCCTACGTGAAGATCGGCGGCGGCTCCTCGCTGGCCGTCCCGACCTGCCAGGTCCTGCCGCCCAACTTCCCCGGCTACAAGCCGTACTGCCCCTACACCGCCGGGACCGACCACACCAAGTGGACAGCGCCCGACCTGGCCAAGGCCAGGCAACTGGTGCAGCAGTCCGGCACCAACGGCGCGAAGGTCGTGGTCAACACCGATATCCCCGACAAGGCGCTCGGCGAGCAGATGGTGTCCGACCTGAACAAGATCGGCTACAAGGCCACGCTCCAGGCGCTTTCCGGCTCGGTCCAGTACCCGTTCGTGCAGAACTCCACCAACCTGGGCAAGTGGAACGTCGCGTGGTCAGCGTGGTACCAGGACTACCCGGCCCCCTCCGACTTCCTCAACGTGCTGCTCGGCTGCGGCAGCATCCATCAGGGCAGTGACGCGAGCCCGAACATCGCCGAGTTCTGCAACCAGTCGATCCAGTCGCAGATCAGCAAGGCCGAGAGCCTCAGCCTGACGAACCCGACCGCGGCCAACAGCATCTGGGCGCAGATTGACCACGAAGATACCGACCAGGCACCGTGGGTCGATATGTACAACCCCAAGCAGATCGACCTGCTGTCCAGCAACGTCGAGGGGTATCAGTGGAACCCGCAGTGGTACATCCTGATTGACCAGATGTGGCTGAAGTAGGCACGGGCACGGCGGGCGGCCGGGGCACCGGCCTGGGAGCCGGCCGCGGCCGCCCGCGCCGCCAAGGTGACCGCTGATGGCCACGATGCTGGGGCAGGCCGAGGCCGCGCCCGAGCCCGCGTCCGAGCAGCTGCCGGAAATCACCGGGCGCAGCCCGTGGGCGCTGGCCGCCCGCCGCCTGTGGCGCAACCGCATCGCGATGGCCTCGCTGGTGCTGTTCCTGCTGATCGTCGTGGTCTGCCTGGCCGCGCCGCTTTACGCGCACGACATCGCCCACGTCAACCCGTTCGTGAACAACCTGAACGGCACCACGATCGTCAACGGCAAGAAGGTGCCGCTGATGCAGCAGGGCGGCGGCGTCCTGCACCTGGGCGAGACCCCGATCGGGCCCACCTGGGACCTGCGTCACTACTTCCTGGGCGCAGACGCGCAGGGCCGGGACGTGGCCGCGCGGCTGCTGTACGGCGGGCGCAGCTCGCTGGGGATCGGCATCGGGTCGGCGGTGATCTGCTGTTTCATCGCCACCGTGGTGGCGCTGATCGCCGGCTACTTCGGCCGGGCGGTGGACGCCGTGCTGTCCCGGCTGATGGACCTGGTGTGGGCGTTCCCGGTGTACCTGCTGGCGATCTCGATCTCCACGGTGCTGCTCACCTCCGCCAACGGCCTGCAGGTGGGCCCGCTGCACATCGCGGCCAGCAGCCTGTGGCTGCCCACGCTGATCATCGCGCTCATCTACCTGCCGTACGTGTACCGGCCGGTCCGCGGACACGTGCTGGCCGCTACCGAGAAGGAGTTCGTGGAGGCCGCGGTCTCGCAGGGAGCGTCGGACCTGCGGGTGATCTTCTCCGACATCCTGCCGAACGTGGTGTCGGTGGTGATCGTGCTGCTGCCGCTGATGATCGCCACCACCATCCTGACCGAGTCGGCGCTGTCGTACCTGTCGGTCGGCGTGCAGCCGCCCAACGCGAGCTGGGGCACGATCATCAGCGACGGCCAGGACCTGCTGTACACGCGGCCCTGGGTGGCGATCGCGCCGGGGATCATGATCGTGCTGGTGGTGCTGTCGCTGAACGTGCTGGGGGACGGGGTGCGCGACGCCCTGGACCCGCGCGCCAGGCTGCGGGTCGAGGAGTAGCCGGCCGTGCTGACCTTCATCGTCCGCCGCGGGCTGTGGACCGTCCTGGTCATGTTCGCGATCACGGTGCTGGTGTTCGTGATCTTCTTCAAGACTCCGGGGATCGACCCGGTCCGGCAGATCGCGGGCCGCAATCCGAGCCCGCTGGTGCTGGCCGAGATCCGGCACCAGTTCGGGCTTGACCGGCCGTTCCCTGTGCAGTACGCGCTCATGATGAAGAAGCTGTTCATCACCAGGGACCTGGTGTCGTACTCGAATCAGGGCACGCTGGTGATCCCCGAGATCTTCGCGGCGGCGCCAGCCACGCTGTCGCTGGTGTTCGGCGCCGCCATCATCTGGGTGGTGGTGGCGATCGCCATGGGCGTGGGAGCGGCCGTGCTGCGGGGCACGGTGCTCGACCCGCTGCTGATGATCCTGGCGCTGATCGGGATCTCGATGCCGGTGTTCTGGCTCGGCCAGGTGGCCAACCTGATCACGCAGAGCCGGTTCCATGACACGTTCCTGTTCAGCTGGGTGCCGCCACTGGGGTACACGTCGCTGACCCAGAATCCGGTGCGGTGGTTCGAGGGCCTGGTCATCCCCTGGATCGTGCTGTCGGTGCTGTATATCGGCCTGTACGCGCGGGTGCTGCGGGCGAACCTGATCGAGGTGCAGAACGAGGACTTCATCCGCACCGCCCGCGCCAAGGGGCTGACCGAGCGCCGGGTGCTGCTGCGCCACACCCTCCGCAACTCGATGATCACCTTCGTGAGCCTGTTCGGGCTGGATTTCGGCGTCCTGGTCGGGGGCGGGGCGCTGCTCACCGAGGTGGTGTTCGGCATCCACGGGGTCGGGTTCCTCACCTACCAGTCGCTGACCAACCTCGATCTCCCGGTGATCATGGCAACCGTCGTCTACGGCGCGTTCTTCATCGTGCTGGCGAACACGCTGGTGGACATCACCTACGCGTGGCTGGACCCGCGGGTGAGGCTGGCATGACCGGCGAGCCGCTGCTGGCGGTGCGCGACCTGAAGGTGTCGTTCCGCACCGAGGACGGCCTGGTCAAGGCGGTGGACGGGGTCTCGTTCACGTTGTCGCCCGGCGAGACGCTGGGCATCGTGGGCGAGTCCGGTTCCGGCAAGAGCGTCACCATGATGTCGGTGATGCGGCTGATCGTGGACCCCAACGCCCGGTTCGAGGGCGAGGTGTTCTACAAGGGGCGCGACCTGATGAAGCTCAGCCGCGAGGACATGCGCGAGGTCCGCGGCTCCGAGCTGGCGATGATCTTCCAGGACCCGATGACCTCCCTCAACCCGGTCTACCGGGTGGGCTGGCAGATCGCCGAGCAGATCCGCGCCCACGAGCGCATCTCCCGGCGCGCCGCGCACGCCCGCGCGATCGAACTGCTCACGGCCGTCGGCATCCCCCACCCGGCCGAGCGGGTGGACGACTACCCGCACCAGTTCTCGGGCGGCATGCGGCAGCGGGTGATGATCGCGATGGCCCTGTCGTGCAGCCCGGACCTGCTGATCGCTGACGAGCCCACGACCGCGCTGGACGTGACCATCCAGGCGCAGATCCTGAACCTGATCAAGAAGCTGAAGGAGGACTTCGGGTCGGCGGTGGTGCTGATCACGCACGACATGGGCGTGGTGGCCGACATCGCCGACCGGGTGGCGGTGATGTACGCCGGGCGGATGGTGGAGCAGGGCAGCAAGCAGGACCTGTTCTACGACCCGCAGCACCCGTACACGTGGGGCCTGCTCGGGTCCATCGCGCGGCTGGACCGGCCCAAGCCACGGCGGCTGACGGCCATCCCGGGGCTGCCGCCGTCCCTGCTCCGGCTGCCGGAAGGCTGCGCGTTCGGCGACCGGTGCCCGCAGCGGTTCGACGCCTGCGCCCAGGTCCCGGAGCTGACGGCCAAGGCCGGCAGCGACCACCTGGACGCCTGCCACCTGGCGCCCGGCGACAAGCGCGAACGGCGCGAGCGCACCATCCACCCGGAACTGACCGAGGAGCCGGCGTGAGCGACGCACCCGCGGCGGGCGGAGCAGCGGACCGGCCTGCGCCGCGCGGCGCAGGCGCGGCGGGCGGCGCGGACCCGGGGGTACCGCGCGAACCGCAACCGTCCGGCGCCGCGGGAGCGCCGGTATCAGCATCGAACGGGGATAGCGGGCTGCTGATCCGCGCTGACAACGTCAGCAAGTTCTTCCCGATCAAGAAAGGGATCGTGCTCCAGCGGGAGTTCGCCCGGGTCCACGCGGTGGACGGGGTCAGCCTGGATATCCGCTCCGGTGAGACGCTCGGCCTGGTCGGGGAGTCGGG
This sequence comes from Nocardiopsaceae bacterium, assembly GCA_031254715.1. Lineage (GTDB taxonomy): Bacteria > Actinomycetota > Actinomycetes > Streptosporangiales > Streptosporangiaceae > JAIRTY01. The sequence continues at coordinate 7,103 of JAIRTY010000264.1, forward strand.
CTGCGGCAAGTCCACGCTCGGCCGGTGCATCGTCCGGCTGCACCAGCTCACCAGCGGCACCATCTCGCTGGAGGGCCGCGACATCACCCGGCTGTCGCGGCGCGCGCTACGCCCGCTGCGGCGCGAGATGCAGATGGTGTTCCAGGACCCCTACGCCTCGCTCAACCCGCGCAAGCGGGTGGGCGCGATCATCGCTGACCCGCTCCGCATCCACCATCAGGGCGACCGCGGGCAGATCCGGGACCGGGTGGCTGAACTGCTGGAGCTGGTCGGGCTCTCGCCCGAGCACATCAACCGGTACCCGCACGAGTTCTCCGGCGGCCAGCGGCAGCGGATCGGCGTCGCCCGCGCGCTGGCGCTGCACCCCAAGCTCATCATCGCCGACGAGCCGGTGTCGGCCCTTGACGTCTCGATCCGGGCGCAGGTCATCAACCTGCTCGACGACCTCCAGGACGAGCTCGGGCTCACCTACATTTTCATCGCCCACGACCTCGGCGTGGTGCGGCACGTGTCCGACCGGATCGCGGTCATGTACCTGGGCAAGATCGTGGAGATCTCACCCGCCGAGGAACTCTACCGGCGGCCGGTCCATCCTTACACC
>JAIRTY010000299.1 GCA_031254715.1 Nocardiopsaceae bacterium
CTGGGCGCGGGCCCGGCGCGGCGGGACCGCCTGCGTTACCTGGCCGCGGGGCACCGGGCCGGGGGCCCGGCGGCGCCGGCGTGAACGGGACCTGCGGCTGCCCCGGGGCGTCCGGACCGCCGTCGGCGGGCGCGCTGGGCGCGGGCGGGGCCGCCGCAGCCGGGGACTCGGCGGGCGCCGCCGCAGCGGCGGGGGCCGGCTCGGCTGGCGCGGCTGGCGCGGGCGGCTCTGGCCGGGCCGGGGCGGCCGGAGCCGGCCGGCGGCCGCCGTCCTGGCCGGCCGCGGCAGGCGCCGCCGACTGCCGCTGGCCCCTGCGCTGGCCCTGCTTGCCCGACTGCGCCGAGAACTCGTCCTTGAGCCTGCGGACGACCGGCGCCTCAATCGTGGAGGACGCCGAACGCACGAACTCGCCCATTTCCTGGAGCTTGGCCATGACGGCCTTGCTCTCTACTCCGAACTCCTTCGCGAGTTCGTAAACCCGGACCTTCGCCACTATGCTCCCTCGCTCGGCCCGCTCTACCGGGCCCTCGTGGCCGGCCCGGGCACGTGCTCAGGCCGGCGTCAGACTCTCTTCATCGCCGCATGCTCATCGGGCGCTCATCACTATCGCCAACCCGCTTCCCCGGCAGTAACGCCGTTCCTCCTCACCTGCCCTTGCCTTCCGGCAAGGGCAGCTCCGGCCCGTGCGGATCACACAGTCCGGCCAGGTATTCCCCGAGCCTGCCGGTACCTACCGGTCCCGGCACCCGCAGCGCCCGCGGGAAGGCCCGCCGCCGCTGCGCTTGCTCGAAGCACTCGTGGCTGGGGTGCAGATACGCGCCCCGGCCTGGCAGCCGCGCCCGGGGATCGGGGACGACCTCATCCCCGGAAGCCACCACGCGCAACAAGTCAGACTTGGCCGCACTCGCCCTGCAGCCTATACAAGTCCGGACCACCGGTCCGGACGGCACCGGCCGCAAAGACCGCCCGGTCATTCTGCCGTCAGTCTACCGCGCCGATGCATCGGCGGCACCGCGCCGTGATCGCGCAACGTCACGTACCGCGGCGGTGTTCCCGCCCTCCTGCCCGGCCGCCTCGCCGGCCTCCCCGCCTGCGGGCTCACCGGCCTCCCCGCTGCCGGCCTCACCGGGCTCGCCGCCGCCGGACTCGCGGTCGCCGGCCTCGCCGCCGCCGGACTCGCGGTCGCCGGCCTCGCCGCTGCCGGGCTCGCCAGCAACCGGCGCGGCGGGCAGGCCGGGTTCGGTATCCGGCCGGATGTCGATCTTCCAGCCGGTGAGCTTGTGCGCGAGCCTGGCGTTCTGCCCCTCCTTGCCGATGGCCAGCGACAGCTGGTAGTCGGGCACGATGACCTGCGCTACCCGGGCATCGGGGTCCACGATGATCACCCGGGACACCCGGGCCGGTGACAGGGCGTTGGCCACGAACTCGGCTGGCTCGTCCGAGTAATCGACGATATCGATCTTCTCGCCGTGCAGTTCGGCCATGACGTTGCGCACCCGGCTGCCCATCGGGCCGATGCAGGCGCCCTTCGCATTCACCCCCGGCTGCCGGGAGGCCACCGCGATCTTGGTGCGATGGCCGGCTTCGCGCGCGATGGCCACGATCTCCACCCCGCCAGCGGCGATCTCGGGCACCTCCAGCGAGAACAGCTTCCGGACCAGGTTCGGGTGGGTGCGGGAGAGGGTCACCGATGGCCCCCGGTAGCCCTTGTGGACGCGGAGCACGTAGCAGCGAAGCCGTTCGCCGTGCTCGTACCGCTCGCCCGGCACCTGCTCCGACGGCGGCAGGATGGCCTCCAGCTTGCCCAGGTCGACCAGCACCGCCTTGGGGTCCTTGCCCTGCTGGATCACGCCGGCCACGATGTCGCCCTCGCGGCCCGCGTACTCGCCGAACGTGAGCTCGTCCTCCGCGTCGCGCAGCCGCTGCAGGATCACCTGCCGGGCGGTGGTCGCCGCGATCCGGCCGAACCCCTGCGGGGTGTCGTCCCACTCGCGGATCACGGCGCCGTCCGGATCCGTCTCGGCGGCCCACACCGTCACGTGGCCGCTGCGCCGGTTCACCTCCACCCGGGCCGTGGGGACCGAGCCACCGGACCGGTGGTAGGCGACCAGCAGCGCATCCTCGATGGCCTTCACGACCAGGTCCAGCGAGATGTCCTTCTCGCTCTCGAGGCTGCGCAAGACGCTCAGGTCAATGTCCATCGGATAACCCCCCGTCCCGCTGTCCGTCCGGGGCCGCCTCGGCGATGCCCGGCTCGCCCGCCGCATGGGCGAACTCCACCTGCACCCGGCCGACGCCGAGTTCGTCATAGCGAAATGAGCGCGGGGCGCCGTCGACGTCCAGGGTCACCTGATCGCTGGTGGCCGTGACCACCCGCCCCTGGATGCTGGCAGGCCGGGCGCGGCCGGCGTCCCGGCCGCTTCCCTCCGCCGCCAGCGGGACCGTGACCAGCCGCCCGGCCGCCCGGCGCCAGTGCTTCGGCTCGGTCAGCGGGCGGTCGACGCCGGGAGAGGAGACTTCAAGCGTGTACGGGGCATCGCCCAGCCCGCCGTCGCGGTCGAGCACGGCCGAGACGGACCGGCTGACGTCCGCGATGTCGTCCAGGCCGACGCCGCCGTCGGCATCCACGATCACGCGCAGCAACAGCCGCCGGCCCGCGTTCCGGACCCGGACCGACTCCAGGTCCATGCCGGCCGCGGTGACGGCCGGCTCGATCACGGCCGCCAGCCGGCCGGTGTCCACCGCCCCGGCCGGGGCGGCCTGGCTCCCGGCGGTTTCCTGGCGTGACTGCGGCCGGCCGTCGCGACTGTCCCGGCGCGTCCCGGTTGCCCGACTGCCCGGGCGCCCCGGGCGTGACGGTCCGTGACCCCAGGCGCTACGCATCACGACCTCCTCGCCCGCGACCTGTGCTGTTGTCTGCTACGTGCGTGCTTCTAGCCTAACCGGGCCGCGCCGCCGGGTTGGCCTGTCTCCCCGCCGGCGCGCCCGGCCGCGGCGAGCCCGGAATCCGGCGCCGCCCGCCCGGGGACACGGGGAACCACTGCCGGCGCGCCCCGCCGGTCATGGCATGCTGGGGTGCTGCGCTGGGGGGTGCACCCGAGGCGGCAGGCGGGAGCGGCCGAGACAGGAGGGCCGGGTGGCTGTGCGCGGAGAGCTGCCGGCCGGGGCCTCGCCCCGGGCGGCGCCCGGAGGGCTCCCCGCTGCGCTGCGGCGTGCCCTGCTCCGGCCCCGGGCACTGCTCCCCCACCGGGCACCTCCCCCGCACCGGGCACTGCCCACCCACCGCGCACTGCTCCCCCACCGCGCCCTGCTCCCCCACCGCACCCTGCTCCCGCGCTGGGAATTGCTCCCGCGGCGGGCACTGCTCCGGGCGGCGGTGCTGGCGGTGCCGCTGGGCGCGGCCGGCTGCAAGGGGGTCGGCGCGCTCGGTACCCCGCCCACGCCGTTGCCCGACGTGGCGGTGCTGCAGCACGCGATCACCGGCGAGGAGCTGATGATCGCGCGCTACCAGGCAGTTCTCCGCGCGGCGCCGCAACTGGCCGGCGCGCTCCGCCCGCTGCTCGGCGAGCACCGGGCGCACCTGGCGCGGCTGCGCGCCCGCGTGGTGCCGGGCGCTGGCACCCCCTCCCCGGCGGCGTCGGCCCGCACCCCGCCGACGGCTCCGGCCAGCCCGGCCGGCGCCATCGGCTACCTGCGCGCCGCCGAGGACGGCGCGGCGGCCGCGCTCACCGGCCGTCTCGGCGCTGCCTCACCGTCCCTGGCCCAGCTGCTAGCCAGCATCGCGGCCTCCGAGGCGACTCACGCCGCCGCGCTGGGCCGGGCGGGCACCGGATGACCTCCCCGGTGGCCGCGGCGCTGCAGACGGCGCTGGCGGCCGAGCACGCGGCGGTGTACGGGTACGGGATCGCCGGGGCGCACCTGGCCACGGTGCCGCGCCGGCTGGCAGCGGCGCGGCGGGACTGGGCGATCCACGAGGCGGCCAGGGACCGGCTCAGCGCGATGCTCTCCGCCCGGGGCGCCGTCCCCGCTCCCGCGGCCGTGAGCTACGCGCTGCCGTTCCCGGTCCGTTCTGCCAACGCGGCAGCCGCGCTTGCGGCCCTGCTCGAGGACCGGGTGGCCACCGCCTACCTCGGCCTGGTCGCACTCACCGACCCCGGGCTGCGGGCGTTCGGTGCCCGGTCGGTCCGCACCGCCGCGGTGCGGGCGGCCGCCTGGCGCGGTCATACCGTGGCGTTTCCTGGCCTGACTGACCCCGCCGCCGGTCCGGGCCGGACGGACGCCGCCCCGGCCGGCTCGTGACCGCCGGCCAGCCGGGCCGGTCCCGGCGGCCAATCTCTCGCAGCTAAGGTCCCGCGACTAGGTCTCACGGCTAAGCTCTCGCGGCTAACCCGTCCAGGCGCGCGGCCAGCACATGCTCGATCCGGTCGGCCGCCCGGCCCGGGTCGGTGCCAGGGGCGATCCGCTCCGCCCAGGACCACCAGAACCACCAGCTGCCGTCCTGGCACCGCCAGGCGTACACGTCTTCCTCCAGGCCGGTGACGGCCGGGTTGGTCACATGCAGCCTGGGCATCCGGGCCTCGGCGGCGATCACGTCCGCGCGCAGCCCGCGCTGGCTGAGGAGCCTGCCGAGGGGCTCCAGTTGTTCGAGGTTGGCCTGGCGCAGCGGGGGGGCGTCGCGGCGCTCCAGCCGCGTTGGCGTTGTCATTAGTCACCCCTAGCGACTATGTGATGTCGCTGAGTAATGATACGAGTGTCATTCCGCGCGTGTCGGATGGTTGCCGTAACGCCAGGGCGTGTCGGTCCCGCCATCACCCGCCTGACTCTCGCGTAGCTGGTCTAACTACGAAGGGTTAATTACCCAATGCTCTACGTAATTGAACCCTGACACGCCGGAGCCCGGCCCGCAGCGGGCCCTTCGGTGTCCATTGTGCGGCGGATCGAGAAGAATGGCCTGCTCAGCGAAGTGAGTCAGGCAGCGGCTCGGCGTGCAGCACGGTCAGCCGGGACACGGCCCGGGTCAGCGCCACATAGAGGCGGTGCAGGCCGCGCGCTTCCGCGGCCGCGATCCGGGCCGGCTCGACGACGATCACGTGGTCGTACTCCAGCCCCTTCGCCAGCGTGACCGGGACCAGGGCGAGCCGCTGCGTCAGGTCGGCGCCGTCCAGCACGCCGTGCGCAAGACCCGCCCGCGTCAGCATCGCGGCCAGCTCGGGGACCTGGTCATCGGCGGCGATCACGGCGGCAGAGCCGGGCCGCGCCAGCGCTTCCCGGCAGGTGCTGGCCAGCGCCCCGGCCAGGGACGCGGCGGTGACGGGCAGGACGGTGAGCGAGCCGGGATCCTGCCGCAGTGACCGGGCCGGCGACATCCCGGTGGCCAGCATCGGCAGCAGCCGGGCGGCGAAGCCGAGTATCTGCTGCGGCACCCGGTAGCCGAGTTCGAGCTCGCGCAGGCCGGCGTCCTGCTTGCCGAGGTGGCCGAGGAGTTCCGGCCAGCCCCGCGCGGCCCACGGGGTGGTGCCCTGCGCGATGTCGCCGAGCACGGTGGCCGAGCCGGTCGCGCACCGGCGGCCGATCGCCCTGACCTCCATCGGCGACAGGTCCTGCGCCTCGTCCACCACCACGTGCGCCAGGCTGGGAACCCGCTCGATCAGGTCGGCGGCCTCGTCCACCAGTGCCGCGTCGGCCGGGGTCCAGCGCGCCGAACCCGGCCCGCGCGGTGCCGGCCGCCATCCGATCGCCCGCTGCTCCGCCTCGCTGAGGACGCCGTCCGCCGCCCGGGCCAGCAGTTCCGGGTCCGACAGCAGCCGCATGACCAGCCGCACCGGGTCGGCCTTTGGCCACACGGCGGCCACCGCCGCCCGCACCTGGCGGGTCTTGCGCACGGCGTCGTGGGTGCGGTCGTCGCACGGCTCCCCGGCCGCTTCCATCTGCGTGAGAATCACATGCGCGATCCGGTGCCCGAGCATCTCCCGGCCGGTCCCGTACCTGACGCCGCGCCCGGCCAGCTCGGCCATGAGCTCGCTCAGCACGTACGCGGGCACCCGCCAGCGCCGGGACCCGCGCGGCAGCACCAGCGCCTCGTCGGGCTCGGCCAGCTGTGCCCACAGCGCCCGCCGCAGCACCTCCGCCATCCGCGCGTCGCCCTTGACCAGCGCCGCCGGCACCGGGTCGGCGGCCCGGACCGGCACCGTGGCGATCAGTTCGGCGGCGGTCAGCTGCCGGACGTCGAGCTCGCCGAGCGCTGGCAGCACGTTCCGGATGTAGCCGAGGAACGCCCGGTTCGGCCCGATGACCAGCACCCCGCCGCGCTGCATCCGGCCCGGGTGGGCGTAGAGAAGGTAGGCGACCCGGTGCAGCCCGACCGCGGTCTTACCGGTGCCCGGCGCCCCCTGCACGCAGATGGTCTCGCCGGCGCCGGCCCGCACGATCTCGTCCTGGTCCGGCTGGATGGTGGCCACGATGTCGCGCATCGGGCCCGACCGCGGCCGTTCGATCTCCGCCACCACGATCCGGCTCAGCCCCCGGCCGGCCGCGGTGCCGGCGCCCGGGCCGAACTCCTCGTCCTCGTAGGCGGTGAGCTCGCCGCCGGCGAACCCGAACCGCCGCCGCCGCGCCAGCCCCATCGGCTCGGCCTGGCTGGCCCGGTAGAACGGGCGGGACACCGGCGCCCGCCAGTCGATCACGGCCGGCTGCCCTTGCGGGTCGTGCACATGCCGCCGCCCGATGTGCAGCGCCTCCCCCGCTGCCCCGGTCCCGTCCGCTTCCCCGGTCCCGTCGGCTTCCCCGGTCCCGCCCGCTGCCCCGG
>JAIRTY010000141.1 GCA_031254715.1 Nocardiopsaceae bacterium
CCGAACGCACGATGGCCTCGGCATCCTGCCCGGTGAACATGGCCAGGCACGGCGCGCGGAAGGGGCAGGGCGGGCAGTTCACGTCGGAGGGGGCCGGCTCGAGCGTGAGATCCGGCGTGATCATCATGGATGCGTCAGCCGCGAGGCCGCGCCAGGCCGCAGCGAGTTCCTCCGGACTCCGCCGCACCAGGGTCCTGCGGAATCCCTCGCCGCTATGCTGCACGACCCGTTTCACGCGTTTCGGTTCGCGGGTCGCGGCATACAGCCGCCGGTGCTGGGGAACCGACCGGCCGCCGCCGCTCGGCTCATGCTGGCGGACGTGGCCGGCCACGTTCCCCGGCGTTTCACGCACCGCGCTAAGTGAGCTACCGATAGCGCTGGCCATATCGCGGACCAGGCGGGACAGTCGCGGGGTGCGGTCACGCTGCCCGGCGCCGCTGGCCGGCGGAAGCAGCCGGAACTCGTTATAGATGATGCCCGCGATGGTCAAGCCGGGGTAGAAATTCTCCCAGGCCCAGCACGCGGCGGCTGCCTCCTCGTCGTCAAGCAGCTCCTCGGTGGCTGGCCAGTCCCCCGCCACCGCGCGATGCCGGACGATCCAGTAGGCGTCGAAACCGTCCACAGCGAGCATGTCAATCCGGCCCCGGTACCGGACCGACGCCCCGGCCGGCGTGACAAGGCCCGCGCCGGGCCGGGCCGGATCGAGCACGATCACCTCGTATTCGGGTTCGACCATCACGGGAGAGAACCCATCCACGGCCGGCGCCCACTCCGCATAGCGACCCAGCAGCCGCTGGCCTGCCTCAAGCTGCTGCGGCCAGGGCTCTTCGTCCTCGCTTGCGCCGCATCGGACCCTCTGCCTGGCCATCGCCCGTTCAAACCCCTGGATGACCAGCGGGAATGTCACAGCCCGGTCCCAGTCCCACATCCCAGGGAAGTAGTAGACATCCAAGGCGTCCCGGATAGCCTGCCACACCTCGGGCCCAGCAGCCGGCCGGACCGGTGCCAGGTTCCGGCGTACCTGGCTGCCGAAGTCCCACTGGCGCCTGCACCGGCGGAACGACGCCCAGTCCTCGGGGGTGATCACAAAGGTCACGGCTGGAGCGGGGGGTCAGTGCACATGGGGATAGGGCTGGTCCAGCGGCCATCGGCACCGGTCGCTGCCGCCGGCCATCGATCCCATCTCTGCCAGCAGATCGTCGAGGAAACCAGGCACGTCGGGCCGGTTTGCGGGCCACGGGCCGGAGTAGAACATCCATGCGTCGGGAAGCGAGCCGTCCGGCGCTGCGGTCGCCTGGCCGGGAACGGTACCGGGACGCAGCCACCGCCACCCGTAATCGGCGCCGCGCCGTTCGAGATACAAAACCGCTCCGGGCGCGATCCGCGCCTCCGCAAGGTCGGTCAGCAATCCGGCTCGGTCCATCTGGCATTACTCCTCTTTCGAGCTTACGCCCAGATCCCGCCGCAACCAGCCTCCCAGGTGGCAGCTACTGCCGCCGACCCCTACTGGCCGACGCCGTCAGAGCCGACCCAGTTCTACAGTTAATGTAGAACATCTACAGGGTGTGTAGAGGCCGAGTGTCCGTACGTGAGTGGCCCGCCGCGTCGCATGGTGGTGGATCAAGTGATGACTTGACGGTTGCTACAGATCCGGCGATTGACTTTTACTGAGTTACGCAGGAGGGAGATGCCATGACCTCAGCCACCAGGCAAGAGCAGCGGTGCGGCTGCTAGTCGTCGATGACGCGCCGAAGATGTCGGCGCTGCTGCAGCGGGCGTTCCGCGAGGACGGGTATGCGGTTGACGTCCAGGCGACCGGTCAAGGTGCGGTGTGGCTCGCGAGTGAGTGTGATTTCGATGCGGTCATCCTGGATGTCGGGCTGCCGGACATGGATGGCTTCGATGTCTGCCGCGAACTCCGGGAGCGGGCACGCTGGATGCCTATCCTCATGCTGACTGCCCGGGAGGCCGTGCCCGACCGGGTCCGAGGGCTGGACGTCGGCGCCGATGACTACCTGACCAAGCCGTTTGACATCGAGGAACTGCGGGCCCGGGTGAGGGCGCTGGTGCGGCGCACGCTGGGCGAGCGGCCAGCGGTCCTGACCGCTGGTGACCTGACCCTCGATCCTGCGGCGCGCACGGCTTGCCGGGGAAACACGCCGATCCGGCTGGCTGCCAAGGAATTCTCCGTCCTTGAATACTTCATGCGTCACCCCGATCAGGTCATCTCGCGCGCGAGATTCGTCGAACATGTCTGGGACTTCGCCAGCGCCATCGACTCGAACGTCGTTGACGTGTACGTGCGGATCCTGCGGGACAAGATCGACCGGCCGTTCGGCACGCACTCCATTGAGACCGTGCGGGGCGCGGGGTACCGGCTGACAACATGACCAGCGTTCCGCTGCGTGTCCGGGTCGCGTTCGCCTCGGCGGCGGGCGCCGCCGTGATCCTGGCGGCCCTTAGCTTCTTTGTGTACGCGCGGCTGCAGGGAGAACTGGTCCGGGCGGTGGACGGCGGGCTGCGGGCCAGCGCTGAGGCAGTTGCCTCCGAAATCGGCCGGAGCGGTCTTCGCGGCCTGGATCTACCCGATAGTGGACCCGGTGGCGTCGCCCAGGTCCTGACGGGAGCGGGCCAGCCGGAGATATCGCGCGGACCCCAGGTGCTCGGATTGTCTCCGCCCGCCGTGCGGGCAATCCACGAGCGGCGGTTCCTGACCGTGCCCGCCGCGCGGGGGAGAGCCCCGCTGCGGGTGTTCGTGATGCCGAACCCCGAAGGCCGACGGCTTTTCGTGGTCACCGGCTCCTCCCTGGCAGGGGTCTCCCGCACGCTCGCCAGCCTCCGGCTGCTGCTGGAGACCGCCGGCCCGGCCGCGCTCGCCCTCGCGTGCCTGGCGTCGTGGCTGCTCGCCGGGGCCGCGCTCAGGCCGGTGGAGCGGATGCGCCGGGAGGCGGCCACGATCTCGGTATCCGAGCCGGCCCGGCGGCTACCGGTGCCAGGCGCCAACGATGAAGTCGCCCGGCTCGGCCGCACGCTGAACTCGCTGCTCGATCGGCTACAGGCCGCGATCGACCGGGAGCAGCGGCTGCTCGACGACGCCAGCCACGAACTGCGGACCCCGCTCAGCATCCTGAAGGCAGAACTGGATCTGGCCCTGTCCCGGGCCCGGGAGCCGGAGGAACTCGAAGCGGCGCTGCGCAGCGCGTCGGAAGAGACCGACCGGCTGGCAGGGCTGGCCGAGGACCTGCTGGTGCTGTCCCGGGCGCGGGCCAGCGGTCTGCGCATCCACCGTATGAGCACGCCGCTGAGGGACCTGCTCGGCCGGGCATGCGATGGTCACCGGGCCCGGGCGCAGGCTCGCGGCGCGACGATCGAGTGCATCGCCCCGGCAGTCACGGTCCCGGTCGATCCGATGCGTCTCCGCCAGGCCCTCGACAACCTGCTGGACAACGCGATCCGCTACGGGCGGGGGCCCGGCGGGCTGATCCGGGTGGAGGCGGCAGTATCCGCCCAGGCAGCGACGATCATGGTGGAGAACGAAGGAGCAGGCTTCGACGCAGACCTGTTGCCGAGCGCATTCGAGGAGTTCATCCGGGGCGGCGACGCTGCCTCGCATCCTGGCGCCGGTCTGGGGCTCGCTATCGTCCGGGCTGTGACCCGCGCGCACGGCGGGAACGCCGCCGCGGAGAACGTGCCCGGCGGAGCCCGGGTGGCGATCACCCTTGCACTCGATTCCGCCCCGTCTCCGGCGCCGGCCGTGATCAAGGACGGCAGGCCCGCCGGCTGACCGCAGGCCCCGCCGGTCGCAGCGACCAGCTGACCCTGCTTCGGCGGTTTCATCGTCCCTTCATCAGCCCCCCGGTACAACACGGGCATGCCTGAAACGAGCCATTCCCTCCGGGCCCGGCGGCTGGGCAGCGCACTGGCAACCACCGGGCTCGTCACAGCACTGAGCGCCTGCGGCGGCTCCAGCCCGCCCAGCACGGC
>JAIRTY010000153.1 GCA_031254715.1 Nocardiopsaceae bacterium
CCCGGACGTGAAGATGAACTACCTCGCGTCCCCGCCGCTGGTAGTGGCCTACGCCCTGGCCGGCACCATGGACATCGACCTCGACCACGAGCCGGTCGGCACCGACGCCGAGGGCAAGCCGGTCATGCTGGCCGACATCTGGCCGTCCCCGGCCGAGGTCGCCGAGGCCGTGAGCCGCGCCGGGGCCGCCGAGGGCTTCAACGCCGGCTACGCCGACGTGTTCTCCGGCGACGACAACTGGCGCGGCCTGCAGGTTCCCGAAGGCGACACGTTCGAGTGGGCCGCGGACTCCACCTACGTCCGGCGTCCCCCGTACTTCGACGGCATGCCCGCCGAGCCGGCGCCCGTCAGCGACATCAAGGGCGCCAAGGTCCTGGCCAAGCTGGGCGACTCGGTCACCACCGACCACATCTCCCCGGCCGGCGCGATCAAGTCGACCGCCCCCGGCGGCCTCTACCTGACCGAGCACAACATCGACCGGCCCGACTTCAACACCTACGGCTCCCGGCGCGGCAACCACGAGGTCATGGTGCGAGGCACGTTCGCCAACATCCGGCTGCGCAACCAGCTCGCGCCCGGTACCGAGGGCGGGGTCACGGTGACGCAGCCCGGCGGCGAGCAGATGTCCATCTACGACGCCTCGCAGCAGTACCAGGCCGATGGCACCCCGCTGGTGGTGCTGGGGGGCAAGGAGTACGGCTCCGGCTCGTCCAGGGACTGGGCCGCCAAGGGCACGCTGCTGCTCGGGGTGCGGGCGGTGCTCACGGAGTCGTTCGAGCGCATCCACCGGTCCAACCTGATCGGGATGGGCGTGCTGCCGCTGCAGTACCGGCCCGGGGAGTCGGCGGCCTCGCTCGGCCTGACCGGCCGCGAGGTGTTCGAGGTGACCGGGATCGAGGAGATGAACGCAGGCCCGGTGCCGCGCGAGGTGACGGTGCGGGCGGACGGGCGGGAGTTCCGGGCACTGGTCCGGATCGACACGCCCGGAGAGGCCGAGTACTACCGGCACGGCGGCATCATGCAGTACGTGCTCCGGTCCCTGCTGCACCAGGACTGACCGCTGGCCGGGGATCAGCGGGCCGGTAGCCTGCCGGGCGTGCCTGATCATGCCGCGCCGGCCACCGGCCGGCCGGGCCGGCTTGGCTGGCAGGCGTGGCTGCTGCTGGCCGGGATCATCGCGCTGGCGTTCAACCTGCGGGGATCGATCACCAGCCTGCCGCCGCTGTTCCCGGAGCTGGGATCCAGGCTCCGGCTCTCGTCGCCGGAGATCGCCGTGCTGGCAGCGGCGCCGGTGCTCTGCTTCGGGCTGTTCTCGGGCGCCGCCGCCCCGCTGTCGCGCCGGTTCGGCGAGGAGCGCGTGCTGCTGGGGTCGCTGCTGCTGCTGGTCGCGGGCCTGGTGCTGCGCGGCGCGTTCCCCGGCTGGGCGCTGTTCCCCGGTACGGCGCTGGCCGGGGCGGCCATCGCGTTCATGAACGTGCTGCTGCCCAGCCTGGTCAAGCGCCGCGACCCGGCCCGGGCCGGCTGGCTGATCGGGACCTACCTGGCCTGCCTGTGCGCGGGCGCGATCGTCGGCTCGCTCATCGCGGTGCCCGTGTACCGGGCCTCCGGCGGCTCGGTGCCGCTCGCGGTGGGCCTGTGGGCGCTGCCGGCCGCGCTGGCGGCCGTTGCCTGGCTGCCGCAGCGGAGGTTCCGGACCGTCCCGCCCGCAGTCCCCGCGCCGGTCCCGGGGACCGCCGGGCCAGCCCAGGCCGGGGCCACGGGAGCCGGCGGCGCGGCTGGCGCGGCGGGGGCGGCCGCTGGGGCCGGGGCGGGCTGGCGGGCGGGGGTGTCCCGGTACCTGCTGGCGTGGCAGGTGATGGGCTTCATGGGGCTGCAGAGCCTGATCTACTACGCGACGCTGTCGTGGCTGCCGATCCTGTTCAGGGACCGGGGGTCCAGCGCGGCCGCGGCCGGCACGCTGCTGGCACTGATGAATCTCGGCAACGGGATCGGCGCGCTGCTGGTGCCGGTCCTCGCGCACCGGCGCGGCGACGCGCGCGGGCTGGCCGCGGCGACGGCCGTCATCAGCGCAGCCGGGCTGGCCGGCATCTGGCTCGCCCCGCTGTCCACGGCGGTGGCCTGGACCCTGCTGCTCGGCCTCGGCCAGGGCGCCGCGCTGGGGCTGGCGATCTACCTGATGGCGGCGCGGGCGCCGGACGCGCGCGTCGCCGCCTCGCTGTCAGCGTTCGCCCAGGGCGCCGGATACCTGGTCGCCACCGCGGGCCCGCTGCTGATCGGCCTGCTGCACAGCGCAACCGGCGGCTGGACGGCGCCGGTGATCGCGCTGCTGGTGTTCGTCGGCGGCGAGGCCGTGGCCGGGTGGCTCGCCGCCCGGCCACGGGTACTCGGGCACGAGGGATAGCTGGCACGCGGCGGCTGAAATACCGCGAAAAGCGTTGCCCGGGCGGCAGCGGCGGACATACGGTGCATAGTGACAGGTCGGGTAGATGCCGGGCGGCCCGCCGCCGTGGGCCGCCCGCGCACACCAGCGCGACGGAGGTCATCCCCTGGCCACCCCTGCCCGGGTCGCGATCGTGGGCACCGGGAACATCGCGCGGTATCACCTGCAGGCGCTACGAGAGCTGCCCGGCGCGGCGGAGGTCGTCGCCGCCGCCGACACCGACCAGGACAGGCTGGCCGAGTTCTGCGCCGAGCACGACGTCCCCCAGCCCTACCAGGACCTCGCCGGCCTGCTGGCGGGTGCGAAGCCGGAACTGGTGCACCTGTGCACGCCGCCCGGCCTGCACGTGCAGCAGGCGCTCGCCTGCCTGGCGGCGGGATCGTCGGTGCTGGCGGAGAAGCCGCCCGCGCTGAGCCTGCGCGAGCTGGACCGGCTCGCGTCCCGGGGTCCCGGTGCGCCCTGGTTCGCCGCGGTCTTCCAGCACCGGTTCGGGTCGGGCGCCCGCCGCCTGCGCCAGCTCGCCGGCGCGGGGGTGCTTGGCCGGCCGCTGCTGGCGGTCTGCCACACCACCTGGTTCCGCGATCAGGCCTACTTTGACGTGGAATGGCGGGGCCGGTGGGACTCCGAGGGCGGCGGCCCCACCATGGGGCACGGCATCCACCAGCTCGACCTGCTGCTGTCGGTGCTCGGGGACTGGGCCGAGGTGAGCGCGATCGCGCGGCGGCAGGCCCGCCGGATGGAGACCGAAGACCTGTCCCTGGCGCACGTGACCTTCACCAGCGGGGCCGTCGCCAGCGTGATCAACAGCGTGCTGTCCCCGCGGGAGGAGACCTACCTGCGGTTCGACTTCGAGCGCGCCACGGTCGAGGTGACGCACCTGTACGGGTACGGCGACGAGGACTGGCGGATCACCCCGGCTCCCGGCTGCGCCGAGGCGGTGCTGCCGGCCTGGCGGGCGGGGGAGGCCGGCGTCCGCAGCGGCCACCGGGCCCAGTTCGCCGAGGTGCTGGGGTGCCTGGCCGGCGGCGTGCCGCCGCCGGTGACGCTGGCCGACAGCCGCCGCACCCTGTCGCTGGCCGCCGGCATCTACGCGGCAGCGTTCGCGGGCGGGCCGGTCCGCCCGGCCGATCTCGGCCCGGGCTCGCCGTTCTACGCTCGCATGGACGGCAACGGAGTCCCCTGGTGAGCGGGGGCATCCCGGGCGCAGGCTGGAGGCCATGGACCACACGCTGACGCTGACCGACGACGGCCGGGCGGTCCGGGCCGGCTGGCACGGCACCTGGCGGGACGCCAGCGGGACCGGGCCCGCGGACGGGCCCGCCGAGCTGCTGCGCTACGTGTACCAGCCGGACGACCCGCAACTGGAGTCGCCCCGGCCCTACTTCCACCCGCTGCGGACCCTGGGCGGGGACCTGGTGTCCCTGTACCGGCCGCACGACCACGTCTGGCACAAGGGCATCGCCTGGTCGCTGCCGAACGTCGGGCCCGCCAACTTCTGGGGCGGCGTCTCGTACCTGCGCGGCCAGGGCTACCGCCAGCTTGCCAACAACGGCCGGACCCGCCATGACTCGTTCCGGGAAATCGCGGCGGCGGGGGACTGCCTGCGGCTGGCGGAGGACCTGACCTGGATCACCGAGCAGGGCGAGACCTGGTTCGCCGAACGGCGCCGGATCGGCGCCCGCGCCTGGCCGGAGGACGATTGCTGGGTGCTCGCGTTCGAGACCACCATGCGCAACGTGAGCGGGACCGAGATCGCCGTCGGCAGCCCGGGCACGGAGGGCCGCGACAACGCCGGCTACGGCGGGCTGTTCTGGCGCGGGCCCCGCTCGTTCACCGGTGGCCGGGTGGTGACCCCGGACGGGGACGGCGGGGACGAGTACATGGGCTGGCGGGGCCCGTGGCTGGGCTTCGCCGGCCGGCACGACGGGCACGGCCGCGCGTCCACCGTGCTGTTCGCCGATGACCCGGGCAACTTCAGCTACCCGAGCCAGTGGTTCGTCCGCAGCCAGCCGTACGCGTGCCTGTGCCCGGCACCGTTCTTCAGCGCCGGGCACATGATCGGCGACGGCCAGGAGCTGACGCTCCGCTACGCGGTCGCGATCGCCGACGGCGACCTGACCGGGGGCGACTGCGGGAAGCTGGCCGGCCGGATGGATGCCGCTGCCCTGCTCGGCGGCGCCGCCGGCCTCGATTCAGGAGCTTCCCGGTGACCCGGCCGGAAGCGGCCTTCCCGGGCGCGACCGGGCTGACCGTGCTGGACGTCTACGACTGGCCATGCCCGGACGGGCTGCGCGGCGGCTCCGCCCACGTCCATCTGGCCTCCACCGAGGGCTACCTGATCATCGGCGGGGAAGGCCGGCTGCAGACGCTGGGCGCCGCCGGCTACCGCGAGGTCGGCCTGCGGCCCGGCGACTGCCTGTGGTTCACCCCCGGCACGGTGCACCGGCTGGTCAACGACGACGGCAGGCTGCGGATCCTGGTGGTCATGCAGAACGCCGGCCTGCCCGAGGCCGGCGACGCCGTGCTGACGTTCCCGCCCGAGGTGCTGGCCGACCCGGCCCGCTACGCCGCCGCGGCGTCGCTGACCGGCGGCGCCGGGGCAGCCGGGCAGGCCACCGGGGCGGCGGGGGCGGCGGCGGAACCCGCCGGGGCGCCGGGGGAGCCCGCCGGGCAGCTCACCGAGGCGGCGGCAGAGGCTGCCGCCAGGCGACGTCGGGACCTCGCCATCGAGGGGTACCTGGCGCTGCGGGCGCAGGTGATCGAGCACGGCCCGGCCGCCCTGGACGGCTTCCTGGCCGCCGCCGCCCGGCTGGTCGGCGGGCGGGTGCCGGACTGGCGGTCGCGCTGGCGGCAGCAGGCGGCCGCGGTGGCCGCGTTCACCGGGCAGCACCTCGACGGCATCGAG
>JAIRTY010000419.1 GCA_031254715.1 Nocardiopsaceae bacterium
ATGATCCTGGGAGACGACGGCGGCGCGAGTGTGACCCTGGACGGCGGCGAGAGCTGGTCCTCGCTCTACAACCAGCCCACCGGCGAGATGTACCACGTCATCACCGACACCAGGGAGCCGTACCGGATCTACGCCGCGCAGCAGGACAACACCACCATCGCCCTCCCCAGCCACTCCCGCTGGGGGGCCATCACCCAGCTGGACACCACCCATGTGGGCGGCGGCGAGAGCGGCTACATCGCGGTCCGGCCCGATAACCCCGACATCGTCTTCGCCGGCAATTACAAGGGCCTGATCACGCGCCACGATCAGAGCACCGGCCTGTCCCGTCCGATCCAGGTCTGGCCGGAGGAAACGGCGACGGCGGCCGAGTCCCGCTACCGCTTCAACTGGACCTCGCCGATCCTGCTCTCACCGCACGATCCCAACGTCCTCTACCAGGCCGGCAACCACGTCTTCCGGTCCACCGACGAGGGCCAGACCTGGGAGCCGATCAGTCCCGACCTGACCCATGCCGACCCCGGGAAGCTCGGCTCCTCGGGCGGGCTCACCCCCGACAACAGCGGCGCCGAGTACTACTGCACGGTCTTCGCGCTGGCTGAGTCGCCGCTGGCGCCTGGCCAGCTATGGGCCGGGACCGATGACGGCCGGATCCACCTCACCCGTGACGGCGGCCGTTCCTGGACCGAGATAACCCCGCCCGACCTGCCCCGCTGGGCGACGGTGCGCATGATCGACGCCTCGCCGCACGAGGCCGGGACCGCCTACGTGGCCGCCGAGGCCCACAAGCTGGACGACTTCCGCCCCTACCTGTGGCGGACGCGGGACTTCGGCACCAGCTGGGAACGGCTGGACCGCGGCCTGGACGAGGACGAGTACTGCCACGTGCTGCGCGAGGACCCCGCCCGCCGCGGCCTGCTGCTGTGCGGCACCGAGCTGGGCCTGCTGGTCTCCTTCGACGACGGCGCAAGCTGGCAGCGCTGCCAGGGCGAGCTGCCGCGGGTCCCTGTGCACGACTTCGTCTTCAAGGGCGATGACCTGGTGGTGGCCACCCACGGCCGGTCGATCTGGGTGCTGGAGGACCTGCCAGCGCTGCGCCAGCACCGGCCCGAGCTGGATGCGGCGCAGCTGCACCTGTACCAGCCCCGCCGGCAGGTCCGCTGGCTCACCGACCGGGGGTTCCCGGCGAAGGGCGAGGCGCGCCGCTCCTACGCCCTGCTGGGACCGGTGGTGGTCGCCTGGGACAAGCAACAGCGCCCGGGGCGGACCGAGACCGAGAACGTGCCGGTGGGGGCCGGCCGGAACCCCGCTGACGGGGTGGCGGTGCTGTACCGCCTCCAGCACCCCGGCGACACCGAGCTGCGGCTCACGTTCAGCGACTCCGCCGGGCAGGAGGTCCGGACGCTGACGGCGCGGCCGGGAGACGAGGACCGCAAGCCCGGGAAGGGCGAGCCAGCGGACCCGGTGCCGCCCCGGCGGGAGGGCCTGAACCGCTTCGTCTGGGACGGCCGGCACGGGCGCGGCACCCAGATCGAGATCGACCCGCCCGAGGACGAGGAGGCCGCCGCCAACCGCGGCCCGGCGGTGGCGCCGGGCCGCTACACGGTACGCGTGGAGCTGGGCGAGCAGGCAGCCGAGGCCGGGTTCGAGATCGCCGCCGATCCGCGCACCGGCTACTCCCCCGAGCAGCTCGCCGCCCAGTACGAGCTTGACCGGCGGGTCTGGGGCCTGCTGTCCGACCTGTACGACGGCGTCAACCGGGCCCGGCGGGCGCGCTCGGAGCTGGGCGGGAGCGAGCCCGATGACCAGCTGCGGCGGGAGCTGGCGGAGGTGGAATCTGACCTGGTCGCAGACGGTGGTGGCAAGCGGTCCATCTTCGTCAGCCGGGCGGCCCTTGACACCCGCCTGGTGCGGCTGCGCCAGGTGGCCGGGTCGGCGCCGCCGACCGCCGCCGCGGTGGAGGTGGCGGACCAGGTTCAGGCCCAGCTGGAGCAAGCGCTGGCGCGGCTGTCGGCCGTGCTCGAACGGGCCCGGCAGGCGCGGGCTAGCAAAGACTGACGCCCGATCGTCTGTGTAGTCGCAACCGGAGAATCAGAAAGAGGTGTCTGTGGTGCTAAGGGCGCGGATCGAGATTGTTCTTTCAGCCCTGCTCGCGACGGCGACGATCGTGACGGCCGTCTGGCCGGCCTGGATCGAGGCCGTGTCCGGGGCCGACCCCGATGGCGGGAGCGGTACCACCGAATGGTGGCTCGTCGCGGCGCTTGCCGTGGTCACCGTCACCGTTGCCGCGCTTGCCCGTCGCGACCTGCGGGTGGTCCGGCGCCGCGCGGCCATCGACACGCCGTAGCCGCGGCCGCCAGGCCGGCTGAGCCATCGTCACGGCGCGGCCGTCTTCGCGCCGCGGCGCCGCAGCAAGGTGGCGGACAGAATGACCAGGCCGAGGGCCACGGCGGCGGCGCCGGCGGCCAGGGCCACCGGGTAGCCCCAGCTGCCTGCGATCAGTCCGCCGGCGACTGATCCGAGCAGGCCGGCCAGCCCGGTGCTGGCGTTGAGGAGGCCCTGCGCGTCGCCCTCCTCGCCCGGCTTGAGCTGCGCGGTGAGACCAGGCGAGGCAACAGACAGCAACGACCAGGCGCACATGATGCCGGCGAAGGCTGCCAGCGGCAGGACCGCGGCGACATGGCTGGCCGCGGCGAACGCGGCGAGGGCGCCGAGCAGGACGATGCGCAGTGCCAGCGCCGCTGCGATGACCGGCGCGGGCCCGTGGCGCTGGCTGACGCGGCCGGCCATGACATACAGGGGCAGGCTGACCAGGACGATCACGGCGAAGGCGAGCGCCGAGGTCGTGGTGGCAACGCCGAAGGCGTGCCGGAACAGCACCGGGTAGAGCGAGAACACCACCGCCGCACCGGCGTAGGAGGGGATCCAGGCGGCGAGCATCCAGCCGAAGCCGCCGCCCAGCAGCGCTCGCACCCCGGCGAGCGGCCGGCGCCGCTGGTGGAGGTGGTGGACCCGGGACGGGCTGGCCGGTCCCCACTCGCCGACCTGGCCGTTGGAGGCGAGCTGGTGGCCGGCCCGGGCGGGCCGCAGCGCTGCGGTCCGCACCCGGGGTATGAGCATCAGCGCGAGCGGGATGGCGGCGGCAGGCACGATCCCGGCGGCCAGCAGAGCGCTGCGGGTGCTCAGCCCGCTGAGCCAGGCGGCCAGGAAGAGCGCGCCGGCCTGGCCGACGCTCAAGGTGGTCTCCAGCCAGCCAAGCCGGGAGTTCCACTCAGCCTCGGGACGCCGTTCGACGATCAGCAGGTTGGCGACGGTGAGGGCGGCGGCGAACCCGGCCCCTTCGCCCAGTCCCAGCAGCACCTGGGCGGCCGGGCCTGCCCACGGGAACAGCGCCAGGGCCAGCGCCGTCACGGCCGCAGCTGCCGCTGCCAGCGTCCGGTAGGCGCGGGACCGGTCGGCGAGGCTGCCGACGACCGGCGCCACGAGCGCGCCGAGATTGAATGCCCCCATGACAAGGCCGACATGGCCGACGCCGTAGCGGGCGGCCGTGGCCGGCAGCAGGATCGGGGACAGGCCGATCCCGGCGCCGTTGACCAGCGCGAACGGGGCAAACCAGGGCTCCAGCCGCTGCCCGGGCCGCCAGCGGGCCTGCCAGCCGTTCACGCGGCCAGCCGCGGGCCGGGATCCGGATCGCTGACGCCCCCAGCCATGGCACGCGATGGTACCGCGGCACCGTGGCCTGCCCCGCTGGCTTGAACCGCCCAGCCCCCGGCGCCGCCGCTCAGGATTCGGCTTCGCCTGCGCTGAGCAGCGTGAATGGGAGGGAGTTTCACAGGAGCTTTTGTTTTTACTATGCTATCTAGGTAATAAGAGTATCCGGCCCGGCCGGCCGCGGCCACGGGCCGCAGGAGGGAGAGGTGCCGTGACTACCAGCGGCGCTGGAGGCCCGGGACCCGGGGCGGGACGCGGGCCGCTGGCGATGATGTCGCTGCTCGGCACGCAGCCCGGCCCGGAACTACTGCGTGAGATGCTGCGCGAGGTGATCGACCCGGAGATCGGGATCAACATCGTGGACCTGGGCCTCGTCTACGACGTGGGGCTGTCCGGCGACGGAGTGGCGACGATCCGGATGACACTGACCACGCCCGGCTGCCCGCTGGGCGGCTACCTCGACGACTCGATCCACGAGACCCTGTGGGCCGCGCCGGGCGTAACCGACATCGACGTGCGGATCGTCTGGGATCCGCCGTGGGATCCGGACCAGATGCTGACCGACTGGGCCAAAGAGCAGCTCGGGTGGCGGCGGTGACCCGGCCGCCGATCGCGCTGACGACGCCCAGGCGGCGCCGCGCCCGGTGGGTGCCGCCGTTGCTGGCTGCCGCGGTGATCATGCTGTTCGCAGGGCTGTGGGAGGGACTGGTCTACCTCGGCCTGCCGCTCCCTGCCGGAGGCACCACCCTGCATGAGGACCATGGCGAGCTCATGGTGCTGGGCTTCCTCGGCACCCTGATCGCGCTGGAACGGGCCGTGGCTCTCGGTGAGGCCTGGGGATACCTGGCCCCGGCGGCCGCCGGGGCGGGCGGGCTGGCGGTGGTGGCCGGGGCGCCCGGCGGCGCCGGCGAGGCGCTGATCGGCGGCGGCGGCCTAGTCCTGGTAGGGATCTTCGTGGCGGTGCACCGGATCCAGCCGTCGCTGCCCAACGGGGTGCTGGCGGCCGGCGCCGTCTGCTGGGTCGTCGCGGCCGGCCTGTGGCTGGCCGGATGGGACATCTCCCGGTTCGTGCCCTGGCTGGCCGGGTTCCTGGTGCTGACGATCACCGGGGAGCGGCTGGAGCTGTCCCGGCTGACCGGGACGTCGCGGCGGGCCCGGTTGCTGTTCGCCGCGGCCGCCGTCCTCTTCGCCGCCGGGCTGCTCGCCTCGCTGGCTGCCGGGCCGGCCCCGGCAGGGCACGGCGAGCCGGTCCCGGCCTCGATCCGGATCACCGGGGCCGGGCTGATCGCGCTGGCGGCCTGGCTGGCTCGGTACGACATCGCCCGGCGCACCATCCGGGGGCACGGAGTGACCCGCTACATGGCAGCCGCGCTGCTGACCGGCTACGTGTGGCTGGCCGTCGCGGGCGGCCTGTGGGCCGGCCTGGGGCAGCTGGCCGCCGGGCCCGGCTACGACGCCGAACTGCACGCCATCTTCCTCGGGTTCGTCATGTCGATGATCTTCGCCCACGCGCCGGTGATCTTTCCCTCGGTCACCGGCCGGCCGCTGCCGTTCCACCGCATGCTCTACGTCCCGCTGGTGCTGCTGCACGTCTCCCTGGTCCTGCGGCTGGCCGGCGGGGACTGGGCCGGCAACGCCGATGCCTGGCAGTGGGGCGGCTCGCTGAACGAGGTCGCGGTGCTGCTGTTCCTGATCATGGCCGCGGTCCTGGTGGCCAGGGCCCGGCGCGCCCGCGGTCCCGCGCAGCGGCAGGCCCGGCGGCCGGCAGTGAGCGGGCGGACGGCCCGCAGCAGCGGCGGAGGCGCGTGGTGAGCGCGGCACCGCCGCCCGTCCTCGCGCCAGCGCCGCCAGCCCAGCGCTACCGTAAGGGCTCGGTCATGGCGGAGTGGCTGTCGTCCACCGATCACAAGGTGATCGGCCACCTGTACCTGATCACGTCGTTCGGGTTCTTCGTGATCGCCGGCCTGATGGCGATGATCATGCGGGCGCAGCTGCTGGGCCCGGACAACCACGTGGTCTCCGATCAGCAGTACAACGAGCTGTTCACCATGCACGGCGCGATCATGCTGCTGCTGTTCGCCACCCCGCTGTTCATCGGGTTCGGCAACGAGATCATGCCGCTGCAGATCGGCGCCCCGGACGTGGCGTTCCCGCGGATGAACCTGCTGTCCTACTACTTCTTCGTCTTCGGCGGGCTGATCCTGCTGGCCAGCTTCCTCACCCCGGGCGGGGCGCCAGCCTTCGGCTGGTACGCCTATGCGCCGCTGACCAGTTCGGTGTACTC
This sequence comes from Nocardiopsaceae bacterium, assembly GCA_031254715.1. Taxonomy (GTDB): domain Bacteria; phylum Actinomycetota; class Actinomycetes; order Streptosporangiales; family Streptosporangiaceae; genus JAIRTY01. The sequence goes on from JAIRTY010000419.1 coordinate 5,996, forward strand.
GCCGGGGCTCGGCGGCGACCTGTGGATCATGGGCCTGGTGCTGTCGGGGCTCGGCACGATCCTGGGCGCGGTGAACTTCGTCACCACCGTCGTCTGCCTGCGGGCCCCGGGCATGACGATGTTCCGGATGCCGATCTTCACCTGGAACGTGCTGGTCACCTCGATCATGGTGCTGCTGGCGTTCCCGGTGCTGGCGGCGGCGCTGCTGGTGCTGGAGCTCGACCGCAAGCTCGGCGCGCCGGTGTTCTCAGCCGCCAACGGCGGGGCGGTCTTGTGGCAGCACCTGTTCTGGTTCTTCGGCCACCCCGAGGTCTACATCGTGGCGATCCCGTTCTTCGGGATCGCCACCGAGATCCTGCCGGTGTTCTCCCGCAAGCCGCTGTTCGGCTACAAGG
>JAIRTY010000430.1 GCA_031254715.1 Nocardiopsaceae bacterium
GGACGCCCGGGGGCTGGGCCGACGGGGCGGCGGGGGGCCGGGATGGGACGGCCGAGCAGCGACATCAGTCACCGCAACCCCCCCTCTGCTGCCCGTCATTCAGTCAGAGCTGGTAAGCCAGGCCCGGACGCCGGGCGGCGTTACGGGCGAGGCGAAGTTCGATCATAGAGGGATTCGGCCAGCAAGTGAGGCTAAACCTTAGGACTTGGTTATCCCGCCGCTATCAGCGAATTGCTGAGCTTCTGTGGCGGTAGTGGCGACCTCGTGGCCGTGTGTCTGGCACGCTATGCCAGTGGACTCCGCCAGCCACATCATCGCCGCGATGAGCGACGCGGCGCCGCGGGGGCTCAGCCGCCTGGACGAGACGACGCTGGGCCGGCTGCGGGCACTCACCCGCTCGCTGCAGGCTGCCAGCCCGGCAGCGGGGGACGAGTATGCCCGTTTCCTGGCGATCGGCGACCGCGAGCTGACTTTACCGCCGGGTGCGGTCAGCAGCTGGCTGGCCGGCCAGAAGGTCCTGGTCACCGGGGGTACGGGGTGCGTCGGCAGCGTGCTGATGAGGCTGCTGGCGGCGGCCCGCCCGGCGCGGCTGGTGAGCGTCTCCCGCGGGATCACCGCCGGCTGGCCGCGGCAGCCGGCCGCCGAGTACACCCGGGCCGACGTCAGGGACCTGCCCGGGCTGGCCGGGGCCATCGCCAGCGTGCAGCCGGACGTGCTGTTCCACCTGGCGGCGCAGCGCGACCCGGGCCTGGCGGAGCGGGAAGTCCACCGGACGGTCACCACCAACGTGCTCGGCACCAGGAACGTGATCGCCGCCGCCGAGCGGTGCGGAGTGCCGCTGGTCGTCTACGCGTCCACCGGCAAGGCACTGCGGCCCTACACGCCCGACACGTACGCGGCCTCGAAGCGGGCCGCCGAGTGGCTGCTGGCGGCGGCGGCCGCGCGCGGCGGCGGCTACTGCGCCGCCAGGTTCACGCACGTGGTGGACAACTCGATCATCCACAGGAAGCTGCAGGAGTGGGCCGGCGGCGGCGTGCTCCGGCTGCATGCCGCCGACATCATGTTCTACGCGCAGTCGGCGCTGGAGTCGGCGCAGCTGCTGCTGTCGGCGGGGCTCGCCGCGGCTCCCGGGAGCTTCCTGGTGCAGGCCATCACCGATCTCGGCTGGCCGGTCTGCCTGCTCGACCTGGCGCTCGGGGTGCTTACCAGGACCGGGGCGGCGGCCGCCATCTACTTCAGCGGGTACGACCCGGGTTACGAGGACGTGCCCTTCCCCGGCCTGTACGACCCGCGCACCGCCAGCGGGGTGAGCCCGCTGCTGTCGGCGTTCGAAGCCGTCCGTGCGCAGCAGGCGCCTGGCGCCGCCGCCGACGTGTTCCCGCTGGCGTTCGCGCCCGATCCCGAGCCCGACAAGCTGCTGCTCGCGCTCGAGGAAACCTGCGAGCTGACGCAGGAGCCGGGTGCCATCCGGGCCGCGCTGGACGCGCTGACCTGGTCGCTGCTCACCGCCACCCTGCGAACCGCCCCGGCGGACGTGCTCGCCCGCGCCGCCGCCAGGACCGCCCCGCACCGGGACCGGCTGAACCGGGCCAGCCTCCGGATGCTGGCCGCGATCGAGGACCACGCGCTGGGTACCTCCTAGGCTGGAGTTCGTGCTCCGGGCTGGAGCTGGAGCCGCACGCACGGAGGTTGCGATGGGACTGATGGACCGGGTCAAGGAGCAGGCGCAGCAGCTTGCCCAGGCGACCCAGGATGCGGCCCGCGAGGGCAAGGTCAAGCTGGACCAGGCGCAGGCCAAGCGGCGGGCGGACGCTATGTTCCGCGACCTGGGCGCCGCTGTGTACGCGGATCGGACCGGCCGCGCCGGACCGGATAACGAGGGCAAGATCGAACGGCTGGTTACCGCGCTGAAGCGGCAGGAAGACGAGCAGGGCCTGGGGGAGCCGGGGACTCCGGAGGAGCCGGGCACGCCAGGCGAACCAGGCACGCCGGGGGAGCCGGGTCCCAGCTAGCCCTGGCCGGCCGGCGGCAGTCAGCAGGGCGGCTAGTGGCAGGCGGCACGGGCGGCGGTCCGGGTGCCGGGCGGATTCCCGCCCCCGCCCCCGCCCCCGCCGCCGGAGCCGGAGCTGCCGCCGGCGCCGGACTGGGACGGGACGGTCACCGCGTGACCAGCCGTCCCCAGCACCACCCTGATCTTGCTCAGCCCGCTCACCTCGCGCAGCGACGCGCCGTGCAGCGCCCGCCGCTGCAGCAGCCTGGCCCCTGGCTGCTGGCCCGGCGGGTACTCGATGACCGTCCGGCTGATGTCGTGCACCGGCCAGGTGAGCCCGGCCCGGACCTGGAATCCCAGCTTGCTCAGCTCGGCGCCGGTGGCGGCGGACAGCCCGCCGATCAGGGTCCCGTTGTAAACCTTGGCCCGGACCTGGCCTGGCCGGGGCGCGGCCCCGGCGCCGGCGCTGCCGCCGGCCCGGGCGTGCCGCGGATGCCGGGTGAGCGGCCGGTCGGCCTTGAATGCCGCGAAGATCCGCCCGGCCGCGCGGTGGTCCCACAGCACCGCGGACTCGCCGGTGGGCGACAGGTAGTTCAGGTTCGCGAGCGGGACGGTCATGAACCGCACGTTCGCCGTTGAGATGCCGCGCAGCTGGGCGGCCAGGGCGGCGGCGTCAAGGCCCTGGTTGACCCTGACCGCCTCAAGCGCCCCCTGCACGAACTGGCGCAGCCGGAACGGGTTGGCCAGGGTGCCGGAGCCGATGGCCTCATGCAGCAGCGAGGCCAGCAGGCTCTGCTGGTTCCGGATCCGGGCGAGGTCGGAGGTGGCGAACGAGTGCCGGTCCCGCGCGTACTTGAGCGCGGTGATGCCGTCCACGTGGTGAACGCCCGCTGACATGCGCAGGCCGGAGTAGGGGTCGTTCACGGCATAGGGCAGGCACACGTTCACGCCGCCGAGCGCGTCGATGACCTTGATGAACCCCAGGAAGTTGACCTCGATGTAGTCGTTGATCGTCAGGCCGGTGTTGCGCTCGACGGTCGCGACCATCAGCTTCGGCCCGCCGAGCCCGTAGGCAGAGTTGATCTTGCCCATGCCGTGCCCGGGGATGTTCACCCAGGAGTCCCGGGGCAGGCTGACCACCGTCACCCGGCGCCGGTCGGCGGAGATGTGGGCCACCATCATCGTGTCGCTGTTGCTGCTCGGGACGTGCCCCACGTGCAGCTCGGCCTGCTGGTGCGGGGTCAGCCCGGCCCGCCGGTCCACGCCGGCCACCACGATGTTGAGCGGCCCGCTGACGCCGCCTGACACGCCCGCATTGACCCGCTTGAGCGCCGCGTTCACGTAGCTGCCAAGGCCCCACGCGGCGGCGGCGACCACCAGCACCACGACGGAAGCAAAGCTGGAGGCGATCAGCAGCATGCGGCGCTGCCTGGCTCGCCGGGTGGCGGCGATCCGGGACATCAGCCGCTGCTGGGCAGCGGCGGGCACAGCCCGGCGCCGTCCGGTAGCAGGACGTGGCCGGGGCCGGTCGTCGCTGTCCGCCATCCGTTCCCCCGTCGCCGGCACCGCGAAGCTCAGCTCAGGCTAGCGCGGAGCCGATCGGGCCCGGGACACCCGGGCCGGCGCGGCGACCGTCAGGGGGCTGGCGGGTCGGGGTCGCGGGGCAGCCCGAGCATCCGCTCGGCGATGATGTTGAGCTGGATGTCGGTGGTGCCGCCGCCGATGGTGAGTGCCCTGGTGAACAGCACTGCCCGGCCCCAGCGGGTCCCGCCGAGAGCGCCGTCCGCGCCGCTCAGCAGCCAGCACAGCTCGGCCACCCGCTGCGCGTGCCGCATCCCGAGCAGCTTGCGGACGCTGCCGGTCGCGCCCGGCTCGGTGCCCGACAGCTGCTTCAGGGTGACCCGCATCCCCAGCAGGTCGATCGCGTGGCCCTGGCAGACCAGCGCGCCCACCTGCCCGGGCAGCGATCCGGTCAGCGCCGGCCCGGCCGCGCGGGCGGACTCGATCAGCTCGTCCACACCGGCTCCGAACGTCCACGAGCGCGACAGCGACACCCGCTCGTTGGCGAGCGTGGTCCTGGCGATCCGCCAGCCGCCGTTCACCTCCCCGACCACCAGGTCGTCCGGGACGAACACACCGTCGAGGAACACCTCGTTGAAGAACGCGTCGCCGGTCATCTCCCGCAGCGGGCGCACCTCGATCCCGTCCGACGCCATGTCGACCAGGAAGTAGCTGATCCCGTCGTGCCGTGGCGCCGCCGGGTCGGTCCGGGCCAGGCAGATCGCCCACTGGGCATCCTTGGCGAGCGAGGTCCAGATCTTCTGCCCGGTCAGCCGCCAGCCACCGGGGGCCCGCTCCGCCTTGGTCGTCAGCCCGGCCAGGTCCGAGCCCGCCCCCGGCTCGCTGAACAGCTGGCACCAGATGATCTCCCCGCGCAGGGTGGCGGGCAGGAAGCGGTCCTGCTGCGCCGCGGTGCCGTGGCCGGCCAGCGCCGGCACCACCCAGGCGCCGATCATGAGGGCGGGCGGGCGCAGCCCGGCCGCCCGCAGCTCGTGGTCGATGACGAGCTGCTCGAGCGGCTTGGCGTCCCGTCCCCACGGCCGCGGCAGGTGCGGGGTGACCAGGCCTGCCTCGGCCAGCAGCCGGGGCTGCTCCGGCTTCGCGGCGCTGGCGATGCCCGACAGCTCAGACCGGATCTGGTCCTGCAGCGGCTGCGCCTCTTCCGGCAGGCCGACCCGGGCCGGCCGCCTGGCGCCGTCAATGGCCAGCCGGGCTGCCCGCTGCTGCCAGTCGTCCAGGCTGCCCAGCACCGCCCGCAGCGTCAGCGCCCGCCGGTAGTACAGGTGAGCGTCGTGCTCCCAGGTGTAGCCGATCCCCCCGAGCACCTGGATGCAGTCGTTCGCGCAGGAGACAGCGGCGTCGGGCGCCAGCGCGGCGGCCACAGCCGTGGCGAACTCGCGTTCCTGGCCGTCCTCGTCCGCCCGCGCCGCGTCCCACACAGCCGCCGCCGCCTGCTCGGCCTCGGTCAGCATCCCCGCCACCCGGTGCTTGACGGCCTGGAACTGGCCGATCGGCCGCCCGAACTGGTGCCGGACCTTCGCGTATTCGGCCGCCGTCGTCACGGCCCAGTCGGCGATCCCGCAGGCCTCAGCCCCGAGCAGGGTGGCCGCCAGCCAGCGGACCGTCTCGCCTGACAGGCCGGCCAGCACCCGCTCCGCTGGCACCGCGAGGTCCTCAGCGCTGACCCGGCCCGCCGGCCGGGTCAGGTCCATGCTGTCCGCCGGCGTGATGGCAAGGCCGCTGGCGTCCGCCGCCACCCAGGTCTCGCCGCCGGGTCCCGTCGCCGGCAGGATCACCAGGTCGGCCCCGGGAGCGCCGATCACGGGCCCGCAGCTGCCGCTGATGACCAGGCCGGGGCCGGACCCTGCCTGCTGGCTGATCCCCGGGCCGAGCGCGACCGCGCCCGTGCGGCTCCCGTCGGCGAGCCCGGCCAGCATGCCACCGGCGTCCGTTCCAGCCGCCGCCAGCACCGCGCTCGCGAGCACGGTCGGCAGGAACGGCCCCGGAAGCAGTGCCCGCCCCAGTTCCTCCGCCGCCACGGCCAGCTCCGGCAGGCCGTACCCCTGCCCGCCCGCGTGCTCGGGCAGGTGCAGTCCCAGCAGCCCCTGCGCGGCCAGGGCCGGGGCGAGCTGCTCGGTGTACCTGGCGGGCCCGCCGGTACCGTCCACCACCGAGCGCACCACGCCGGGCTGGCAGTGCCGCCCGGCCCAGTTCCTGACCGCCTCCGCTAGCTGCCGGTGCTCATCGCTGACGCCAACGGTCATGCTTCACCTCGCGACCTCGCCGGAAGACGTTTGCTGCCGAACAGATTAGGGGCTGGCGCCCCGCGTTGGAATGTCCATAGTTGCCCGCCCGGCCGCCGGACTGCGATGTTGAATGGACCGGATCACCGGACAGCACAGTTCCAGGACGACCGTGAGGACGGGACACCGTGTGGCATTCAATGTTTACGGTCCAGATACCTATCCTTGAGAAGATCCTGCGTACGGTCTTCGTGTACGCCGCCATCGTGATCATGTTCCGCGTGGTCGGTAAGCGGGACCTGGCGGTCCTTAACACGCTCGACTTCGTCGTCATATTCCTGTTGTCAAACGTGGTCCAGAATGCCGTCATCGGCCCTGACAACAGTGTTCTCGGGGGCATCATTGGCGCGGTCACGCTGCTGGCCGTCAACTCCCTTGTCAACCGCTGGCTAGCTTCCAGTGCCCGCGCCACGCGCGTGCTCGAGGGGACACCCACGACCGTCATTGAAGACGGCCGGTTCATTCCGCGCGCCCTGCGCCGCCTTTCGCTCCGGCCCGAGGACCTGCAACGAGCCGTTCGGTTGCAAAACGGAGACGACGTCAGCGAGATCAGCACCGGGCTCATGGAACCGACCGGGCAGGTGATCGTGACGCTTAAACCCGGGGAGCAGAGCGCCGACAAAGCCGACATCAATCACCTCAACGCCCGGCTCGACGCTATAGATGCCGCCCTGGCCCTGCTGGCCTCCGCTGAGTAGGCCCGGTGACAGGACGCCCGGGCCCGCCCGGGCTGCGGACATCCTGCGGTGAGCGTGACGCGGGTCACAACGGCTCGCACCTCCGGTTACCAGCGGGTAAGATCAGCTCATAATAAGTTACTGCCGAGTAGCTACCTGCGGAGAGTACCGGGGCGTTATGGGTCACTACAAGAGCAACCTCCGCGACATCGAGTTCAACCTGTTCGAGGTGCTCCGCCGGCAGGAGGTGCTGGGCGCCGGGCCGTTCGCCGAACTCGACGCCGAGACCGCCCGCGGCATCCTGGCCGAGGTGAACCGGCTGGCCACCGGCCCGCTCGCGGAGTCGTTCGCGGATGCCGACCGCAACCCGCCGGTGTTCGACCCCGCGTCGGGGTCGGTCCGGATGCCGGAGTCGTTCGCGAAGTCGTTCCGCGCCTTCACCGACGCCGAGTGGTGGCGGCTGGACCTGCCAGCCGAGCTCGGCGGCACCCCAGCCCCCCGGTCGCTGTGCTGGTCGGTGGCCGAGCTGATCCTGGGCGCCAACCCCGCCGTGTGGATGTACGGCAGCGGCCCGTCCATGGCCAAGGTGCTGTGGTGGCTCGGCACCCCGGAGCAGAAGCGCTTCGCCCAGCAGGCGGTCGAGCGGAACTGGACCGCGACCATGGTGCTGACTGAGCCGGACGCCGGCTCGGACGTGGGCGCCGGCCGCACCCGGGCGGTCGAGCAGCCCGACGGCAGCTGGCACCTGGAGGGCGTCAAGCGGTTCATCACCAGTGCTGAGCACGACATGACCGAGAACATCTTCCACCTGGTGCTGGCCCGCCCGGAGGGGCACGGGCCCGGCACCAAGGGGCTGTCGATGTTCCTGGTCCCCAAGTACCTGGTGGGCGAAGACGGCACCATCGGCGAGCGCAACGGCGTTGAGGTCACCAACGTCGAGCACAAGATGGGGCTGAAGGCCTCCACCACCTGCGAGCTGACCTTCGGCGCCACCCGGCCAGCGGTCGGCACGCTGATCGGCGGCGTCCACGACGGCATCAAGCAGATGTTCGTGGTGATCGAGAACGCCCGGATGATGGTCGGCACCAAGGCGATCGCCACCCTGTCCACCGGCTACCTGACCGCGCTGGAGTTCGCCCGGACCCGGGTGCAGGGAGCCGACCTCACCCAGCTGACCGACAAGACCGCCCCCCGGGTGACGATCATCCACCACCCGGACGTGCGGCGGCTGCTGATGACCCAGAAGGCCTATGCCGAGGGCATGCGCGCGCTGGTGCTGTACACCGCCAGCCTGCAGGACGCGCATCAGGTCGCCGACGCCGGCGGGACCAGCGATGAGGCGGCCGCCGAGCGGAACGAGCTGCTGCTGCCGGTGGTCAAGGGGGCCGGCTCGGAACGCGCCTACGAGGTGCTCACGGCCTCGCTGCAGACGCTCGGCGGGTCCGGCTTCCTGCAGGACTACCCGGTCGAGCAGTACATCAGGGACGCCAAGATCGACAGCCTGTACGAGGGCACCACCGCCATCCAGGGCCTGGACCTGTTCTTCCGCAAGATCCTGCGGAACGAGGGGCGCGCGCTCACGTCCCTGCTGGACACGATCAGGGAGTTCGCCGCGAGCGAGTCCGGCAACGGCCGGCTCAAGCCCGAGCGCGCCGCGCTGGCCCAGGGCGCCGAGGACGTGGCGGCCATGGCGGACGCGATGACCGGGTACGCGCTGGCCGCGCTGGAGCGGCCGGCCGAGATCTACCGGACGGGCCTGAACACCACCCGGTTCCTGATGGCCCTTGGTGATCTGGTGATCGGATGGCTGCTGGCCCGGCAGGCTGAGGTGGCGATAGCCGCCCTGGACGACGCCGAGCGCTCCCGCAACCCGCAGGACCAGGCCTTCTACCAGGGCAAGCTGGCGACGGCCCGGTTCTTCGCACAGACCGTGCTGCCGCGGCTGGCGGCCGACCGGCAGGCGGCCGAAGAGACCACCCTCGACCTGATGGAACTGCCCGAGGAAGCGTTCTAGCCGCGCTGGATTTATCCGGTCGCAGCGGGGGCGGGCCGCCTGGCAGGCTGGCGCCGTGGCCGATCGCCAATTCTCCGATGCCCGCCTCGCCGCGCTGTATGACCTGTTCTGCCCGTGGGAACCGCGCGGCGACTCGGGCTTCTACCTGCCGTTGGCGATGGCAGCGGAGTCGGTGCTCGATGTCGGATGCGGGACCGGCATGCTGCTGCACAAGGCGCGGGAGGCCGGGCACCGTGGGCGGCTGTGCGGCCTCGACCCGGCCCCCGGGATGCTGGCGCAGGCCCGGCGCCTGGCTGACATCGAGTGGGTGCCGGGGGAGGCGGCCGCCGCCG
>JAIRTY010000450.1 GCA_031254715.1 Nocardiopsaceae bacterium
GGGCAGTCGCCTCCCGGACCTTCCTGGCCACGTCCGCGTTCAGGACCTGGTCCTGACCGGGGTCGCCCGTCCTGATTCTCACTCCGTAATTGTCCTGACGGGCCTTCGTGCTGAAGACCCCGACGAAGAGGAATGCGGCTATGAGGCACACCGCCATGAGGCCCAGGCCGATGAACATCACGGAAACCGGGGCGCCGAGCCCGTGCGCGACTCCGCCCCCGAACAGCAGCAGGACGGCTGCTATCCGCAAGCCCATCGAGATGCGCCAGTAGCGCCAGTACGGCGGCTTGGCGCTCATGACGGGCTCCCGTCCTCAGCGCTGGCCTCACTCGGGAGCGGAACGATGGTGGTGACCTGAGCGAGCTGGTCGATGTCGCCGATGGCCCGCTGAAGCCGGCCCAGGTCCGCACAGACCGTGAAGATCCGCAGATCTGTCTGCTGCTTCTCGATCCGCCAGGCATAGCTGAGCGCGCCGCCGATGGCGTTCGGGTCGTCTTCCACCGGCAGGTACACCAGCACCCGCAGCCCGGTCCCCAGGTTCTCGGTCGAGATCTCGTCGATGATCGGCGCCCGGACGGCTTGCGTGTCGTTGGCGTGGGTCATCGCGCGCAGCTGCTCGTCCCGGTCGCCCTCCGGTTTCCAGGTGGCCACATAGACCGGCAGCGGCGCCAGCCGTGGGTCGGGCAGGTGGATGAATGCCAGGTGACACGGGATGTGGCCGTAGGTGTCCTCGTGGATCTTGGCCAGCCTGGCGGAGAGCAGGGCGACATCCATGTCGGAGTAGGTGAGCCCCGGCCGTCGCCAGAACGCTGCGGCGCACTCCTGCGCCCAGCGGTCCCGGTCGTACCCGGGCGGGAACACGGGCGGGCATGGCACCCACACCGAGATGTCGTACTCGACCCGGGCGAACGTATCGCTGGAGGGGTCCTGCCAGTCCTCTTGGTCAGTCACGTGGGCCTCCATCCCGGGCGGCACTACCCGTGCCGGACCACTGGAACGTCGACATGATGGCGTCGAACAGGTCGACCAGGATGCGGGCGAACTGGTCGTCCGGGTCACCGCCGCCCAGCGTGCTGAACGCGATCAGCAGCCACCGGTCCTGCTGGCCCGGCACCGGGATCACGTAGTCCACCCGGCGGGAGCCGGAGCCGATCTCCTCCTGGCCGGGATCCTGCGGCGCGGTGTGCTCGCGCCGCAGGCTGCGCACGCCATCAACGGTCACCGTCCCGTCGCCGTCGCCCCCGGCCGCCGCCTCCTCGGCAGCCAGGGCTGACACGACCATGTCCGGGCTGATGTCCTCCAGCGAGCCCAGCGAGCCCTCCGACACCACGAACGAGGCGGCGATGGGCGCGCCGTGCCGCAGCGTGACCGGCAGGTACAGATGGACGCCGCCGTTGCGGCGCGCCTGCGCGGCTGCCGCTGACAGCCGCCGTTCCAGTTCGATCCGGTACGGCGTCAGCTGGTCGCGTGACACCCCGTCCGGCGGCTGCGCGAATGTCTTGTCGACGATCCTCTTGATGGCCTCCCTGGTGCCCGACCGGACCGGGATCTGGGACCAGCCAGGGGGGAGGACGACCCGGTAGCCGACGGCCTGGTTCCCGGACGGAGGGGGATCCGCCCGCGACGCTCCGGGGCCTGCGGCCGGTCCGGGCATCCGCTGCGTGTCTTCGGGCATGGTTGGCGCCTGCCGGCCTTTAGAGCCCGCCAGCGGTCGTCATCTGCTCCCCGAGCCAGTTATAGGGCACGCTGACTCCCGGCATGTTCCACTGGTGCGACGTCTGCGACGTGTCCCACTCCATGTGGGTGAGCTGGCCCGCCACCGGGAGGCCGGCGCCGACTCCGTAGTTGGCCCGCCACAGGTTGAGCGCCATCTTCGCCGCCCCCGTGTCGACCTCCGGGAAGTGGGTCCCGATGTGGGCGAGCGTCTGGGCCGAGGTCCGGCCGAGCTCGTCACCGCCGTTCAGGATGCGCGGCAGGACGGCCGAGACGTTCGCCTTGCTGAAGACCTGGCCGAGGGTCTTCGGGGCCATTTCCGCGAGCTGAGGCACTTTGGCGTTCTCCAGCGCCGAACGCGATATGAGGAGGGTTCTCTCGTGCGCGATCCCCATCATCCCGTCACGAGTGACGAAGGCGAACATCCGGTCCAGCACGGGCGCGTTCTCGATCACCCGCATCACTCCTGCCTCTTCGGCCGCGCTCCTGACGGCTGTCATCGCTCCCCCCAGCGTCCCCTTGAGCGCGCCTCCGAAGAGCCTCGCGCCGAGCCCGCCGCCCAGGCCGAACGTCACGAGGGCGAGAGCGTCCATGCCGACGTCAAGCCAGGAGCCGTTGCCGGTGGCCGCCAGCAGGCCCCGGCCGACCAGGGCCAGGACGGTCAGGCCTATGCCGATCAGGACCAGGATGTTCAGCCCGGGGATGAACAGCGCGACGACGGCCAGGATGGTGGCGATGACCTCCAGCACCGTGCAGATGTTCTTGATGATGTTGGCGTAGCGGTCGGTGAAGCTCTTGATGTCGGCCCACATGGACTGCCAGAAGCCATCTGAGTTGCGACTGGCCGCGTCCGCGATCCGGCCCGCGGCCTGGGCAGCATGCTGGTCCCGCTGGTACTTCGCGTCGTCGAGCAGCCCGTGGGCCGCCGTCATCTCATCGTTGGCGGTACCCAGCGCGCTCGCCCGGGCATGGTCCTGCTGGTGGTCCTGGGGCGTCAGCTTGGTCCCGGGCGGCCGCTGGACCGGCTGGTTGGCCTGCTGCCGGGCGTGGGCGTCCTGCGCCTTTGCCAGCGCCCGCAGCGACTGGGCCTGCGCGTCCGCCAGCCGCGGCGCCCAGGCGCTTAAGGCGGCTGCCGTCTCGTGGTAGCGGCCGGTCACCTGGTCCAACTTGCCGGCGGTGTCGGAGGCGGCCGCCTTCAGCTTCTCGATGTGCTGGCCCTTTTCGGCAGCCTGCCCGGACGCGATCTTGCGGAGTATCCCCACTTGGGCGCCGATCTCCTCCGCCACGCTAGCCAGGTGCGAGGCCAAGGCACTGATTCCCGCCGGGTCCCCCGGCACCGGGTCTTGGTCCGCCAGCGGGTACCAGTCGGATGGCCGTCCCATCGTCTTTCTCCTGTCCGCTTTGACCGTCTAGTTATAAATGTTCTATTTCCGGGGTAAGCCGGTGCTGCAGCTTTGTGTGATACTCATCACTCTGGCTGCGGCGCTCCTTGGCGTTCTCGGCCCTCGTCGCCATGGAAGCACCAGCCTGACATGGTTCTCGCGCCAGTTTCCGGCGAATTCGCCCATCGCCGAGGTGACGCGGCCCTCGCCCCGGTCCGGGCCTGCGGCACGAAATCCGCCACCCCCGCTCCGCCTCCGTAAATGACCTGCTCAATGGCTCGTGAGAAAGATCAACCGCACCTGGAACCCGGGCGATCTTAGCTAATCTTGCCGCGCGGCTGGATGGCAGGCAAGTCCATCACCATTGCCCTGGCCCTTGCTCCTCGATACGACTGGGCTTTGCCGCGCGGGCATGCGGGAGCGGCTAATGCCGCTGCCGGCGCTACATTCCTGGCGACTGCCGTGAGCCTGCCTGCCGGGCGCGATTGCCCGCCAGGGCACGAGCGCGGCCGCCGAGCGACCGCGCGGCCAGCGCGGCCAGCGTGGCCAGGCAGGCGCCAGCCAGCAGCGCGTAGGGAACGAGGTCCGAGGTGGCCTGGGCCAGCGCCCCGCCTGCCGCCGCCG